>JALZVZ010000343.1 GCA_023299945.1 Altererythrobacter sp.
TCGCGCGGGGTGAAAGCGCGCAAAGCATGCTGGACGCGGTTGCCCAATTGGCCAGCGACTTCTTCAGGAATGTCGATCGGGTTTTGAGTGACGAAATAAACGCCCACGCCTTTGGACCGGATCAAGCGCACGACCTGCTCGATTTTGTCTTCCAGCGCTTTGGGTGCATCATCGAACAGCAAATGCGCCTCGTCAAAGAAGAACACGAGCTTGGGTTTTTCAGGATCGCCGACCTCGGGCAAAGTCTCAAACAATTCGGCCAGCAGCCAGAGCAAAAACGTCGCATATAGTTTCGGGCTGCGCATCAATTTGTCCGCCGCCAGCACATTGACCATGCCCTTGCCGTTTTCATCGACTTTCAGAAAATCGTCAATTTCCAGCGCAGGCTCGCCAAAGAAATTATCCGCGCCTTGGCTTTCAAAGCTCAAGAGTTGACGCTGGATCGTGCCCACTGATTGCTTGGAGACATTGCCATATTTGCCCGACAATTCCTTGGCATTTTCAGAGGCCCAGGCCAGTACGGCTTGCAAATCTGCAAAATCGAGCAGCAAAAGCCCATTGTCATCGGCATGGCGGAAGACAATTTGCAGCACGCCTTCTTGCGTATCATTCAGGTCGAGCAGGCGGGCGAGCAGCAACGGCCCCATTTCCGAAATGGTGGTGCGGATCGGGTGGCCTTGCTCACCATACAAATCCCAGAAGATTACCGGATTGTCGGAATAGGCGTATGTGTCCATGCCCAATTCTTTCGCGCGTTCCTCCAGCTTGTCTGCATGTTTGAACGTCGGTGAGCCCGCCATCGCAATGCCAGACAAATCGCCCTTCACATCGGCCACGAACACCGGGACACCATGGGCAGAGAAACTTTCCGCCATGCCTTGCAAGGTCACCGTTTTACCCGTGCCGGTTGCGCCTGCAATCAACCCATGACGGTTGGCCCGTGATAGATCGAGATATTGTTTCTCGCCATTGCCAGCGAGGCCGATGAAAATTTGACCCATGATATGTTGCGTCCCTTGCACGGAAAAATGTCATTGGCTGTTTGGAGCAGCAGCGGCCTTAAGGTCAAGCGCCCCACTGCGAAGTTTATCAGAGTTAAGCTGCCCATAAAACTGCACAGTATCGACTTGCGCGGTGAAAAGGCTATTGCTGCGCTGCGATGGATAGGACCAAACCCTTTGTGCTGCTGGATGATGCCCGAGAAGACGGCGCTGCGCCTGCGCATCTTTATACCGCACCTCGCGAAGTTTTTGTGGCGCGGCGCGCAGGCGATGTGGCGCGCGTTTTGGACGAGGCACAGGCTGCACAGGCCAAGACGGGCGGACATTTGGCAGGCTCGATTGCTTATGAAGCGGGCCTAGCACTAGAGCCGAAGCTGGCAGAGATGTGCGATGCCCGGTCCGGAGCATTGGGCCCGCTGTTGTGGCTGGGTCTGTTTGATAATGTACGCGAGATTGCGGCGGATGCTGTGCCCGAGTGGCTGGCAGCGCAGGCGGAAAACGCAGGCTCCATCGGCCCGCTGACCCCGCAGCTATCGACCGGCGGATATGCCGCTGTCTTTGCCCAGATGCGCGAGGCAATTGAGGCCGGTGATATTTATCAGGCCAATCTGACCTATCCGCTAGCAGGCAGCTATCACGGCGATCCGCTGGGGATTTACGCGGCTCTGCGCCCTGCGGCCAGAGCGGGTTATGGCGGAGTGATCTTCGATGGCTCGCATTATCTGCTCAGCTGTTCGCCCGAATTGTTTGTCAGCCTGAAAGATGGGGCTGCGAAGGTAAAGCCGATGAAGGGCACGCGTCCACGTTCAAGCAATGCGGAGGTTGATCGCACGCAGGCAGAGGAATTGGCCGCTTCTGTTAAGGACCGCGCCGAGAATCTCATGATCGTCGATCTGATGCGCAATGATTTGTCGCGCGTGGCGCAGGCGGGCAGCGTCCAAGTAGAGAATGCCTTCACCGTCGAAACCTATCCCACCGTACATCAAATGGTGTCGACCGTGCGGGCGCAGCTGACAAAGGGCAAATCCGCTGCTGAGCTGATCCGCGCGATCTTCCCTTGCGGCTCTATTACGGGCGCGCCCAAAATCCGTGCAATGGAAATGATCGGCCAGCATGAACGCGATGCACGCGGAGCCTATTGCGGCGCGTTGGGCCGGATTGATCCTGATGGCAGCGCGGCTTTTAATGTCGCCATCCGCACCTTGCGCCTCACCCCGATTGAAAACGGCCAAGGCAGCGCAGTGCTGGGCGTGGGCTCTGCCATTGTTGCTGATAGCGAACCACTCGCAGAACGGCGCGAATGCGAGATAAAGGCAGGGTTTGCGCGCCAGACAGGGCCAGATCTAACCGCTGCAAACTTCGATTTGATCGAGACGATGTTGTTCAAGCCAGAGACGGGCATTGAACTGCTAGAGCTACATTTAGAGCGCCTGAAAGCCAGCGCACAAGCTTTGGGCTGCGAATTTGATCGGCACGCTGCGCGCAATGCCATCCATGCATTGTGTTTTGAATTGGAGGCGCAAAGCAAAATTCGGCTGTTGGCCGCACGCAGCGGCGCGATAGCGTTGGAAGCGGAAGTTTTAAGCGAGACCCGCTTAGAACCGCTCTGCGCCATTGCTTTGCCTCTGCCGGTTGACCCTTCTGATTGGCGGCTGCGGCATAAGACATCTGATCGCGGTTTTTACGAGGAAGCTTTGGCCGCTGCGAAACATTACGGGGCGGGTGAGGCTTTGCTGGTGCGCGAGGATGGCCTGATTACAGAGGGCAGCTTTAGCAATGTCTTTTTGGAGCGTGATGGCATATTGCTGACCCCGCCCGCCCAGCTCGGCCTCTTACCCGGTGTCTTGCGGCGCTCCCTAATCGAACAAGGCAGCGCCAAAGAAGCCCCGCTCACCCTTGATGATCTCGCCGATGGGTTCCTCCTCGGCAATGCCGTTCGCGGCCTAGTGAAAGCGACACTTCTGCCATGATCGACATTCTTTTTGAGGACGGCGAAGCGCTCGTTATCAACAAACCAGCTGGCCTATCGGTTGAGCAGCCGCGCCGCGGCGGCCCCAGCCTTGAGGATCATCTTGATGACTTAAGGTTTGGGTTCCACCGCCGCCCCGTGCCAGTCCATCGGCTGGATACAGATACCTCTGGCTGTTTGCTGCTGGCGCGCAACCCAAAGGCATTGAAGCGCTTTAACAGGGCATTTGAGCAGCGCCTTGTCACAAAAATCTATTGCGGGATATTGGGCCAACTGCCCGAGGAAACAGAAGGGCGGATTGAGTTGGCATTGACCAAGATCAGCTCTGAAGAAAAAGGCTGGCGCATGATCCCCGCGGACGATGGCAAGCCATCGGCAACCGATTGGAATGTGCGCGAGGTGCAAGACGGCAAAGCCCTAATCGAATTTCGACCTGAAACGGGCCGCACGCACCAGCTTCGTGTCCACGCCGCCAGCGGTCTTGGCACCGCATTGATCGGCGATCCGGTTTATGGCGACGCGAAAACTGCACCGCGCACCATGCTTCATGCAGAAACTTTGATCGTCAAACGCGAGGGCAAGGCCGATATTACCGCCACTGCGCCTATGCCTGCAGATTTCCAAGCGTTTGGATTTGGCGTCACCGAGACACTGGACAAGAATCTGGACGAATCTCAAGCTCAACCCCAACCCAACCCGCAGCCAGAATCACAACCGGATCAGCAGGCCCCAACCAGTGGGTAGGATTGCCGATCTTGCGGTGGAATTGGCGCAGGAGAAATTCATCGCCGCATCCGGCCCGGGCGGACAAAATGTCAATAAAGTTGCCACCGCGGTGCAATTGCGCGTGGATGTGTTTGCGCTTGGCATGCCGCCAGACGCTTTCAACCGCCTAAAAGAGATCGCAGGCAGCAAGTTTACTAAGGATGGCGAGATCGTGCTGACAGCGCGCGAATACCGCACGCAGGAGCAAAACCGCGAGGCTGCTCGGGTGCGTTTGCTCGCCATGCTGGACGAGGCTTTGACCCCGCCGGCAACGCGCAAAAAGTCACGGGTCAACCGCTTGGGCAAGGTCAAACGCCTGAAAGCTAAGAAGGTCCGTAGCACTGTGAAGGCGGCACGCGGCAAAGTCAGTCGCTCTGATTGGTAAGGATCGCTTGACTTTGGCCACAGAATCACCCAATTGCCCGCGACTGTACGGCGGCGCGCCAAGCGTCGCCCTTATTTTTTTAGGGCCCACCCGTCGGCCTTTGAACAAGATTTTAGGAAACCGTCATGGCGAAATCCGCAACCGTCAAGATCAAGCTCGTCTCCACCGAAGGCACTGGCTTTTATTACGTGACGAAAAAGAACCCTCGGAACATCACCGAGAAAATGGTTTTTCGTAAATATGATCCCGTCGTGCGCAAGCATGTCGAGTTCAAAGAAGCCAAAATCAAGTAATCGGCCTGAAACATCGCCTGAGCTGAAGCGTTCCCTGAACACATTGGTACGGCGAAATTCAGTGACGGTTCAAATCGCCCGCGTTAAAGGGGCGGTTATGATGACTGTACCCAAATTTTCAAAACGCCCAGCCCTAGCGATTGCCGCTGGTGCATTGGCGATTGGCATCCCCGGCGCAGCCATGCTCGCCCCAGCCTCCCCTGCTACTGCACAATCGGCTGGAACGTTGGACAGCGCGGTGACTGCTTTGCGCACAATCGCCACGATGCGAGCGGATTTCACGCAAACCGACCGTCAGGGGCAAACCTTGCGCGGCACGATGACATTGAAACGCCCGGGCAAAATTCGCTTTGAATATGCAAAAGGGACCGATCTGCTGGTCGTCTCCAATGGCAAATCGCTCTATTTGGTCGATTATGCCGTCGACCAAGTGCAGCGCTGGCCAATCAAAAATTCGCCGCTCGGCGCGCTGCTTGATCCAAGCCGTGATATCAAAAAATTTGGTAAGTTGATCCCGACTGGCAATTCCAAAGTGGTCAGCATCGAGGTTCGCGATCCCAAACGTCCTGAATTTGGCGTGATGAATATGATCTTCGTCAAAGACGCCTCTGCGCCTGGCGGATTGCAATTGACCCATTGGGTTGCGCTCGATTCGCAGAATCACCGCACCACTGTTCGCTTGCGGAATCACAACTACGGCGTTGCGGTTGCAGACAGTGCGTTCAAGTTCAAAGACCCACGCAAAACAACTCGTCGCCCGCGCTAAACGCTTCGACCTCGATCAGTGGGACTCCTGCGATCAATACCTACGTTTCGTTCACTTTGGCGAAAGCGGCTTAAGAGTAATTTACAAATCTGAAGCGGTTCACCGGCAGGGTTTCCCCCCTGTTATCCCGGTCGGCGAATTTAAGCCGCTTTAGTCCAAGCGTGACGAACGCTCACTAGGAACCTCTGGCCCATTGCCCCCGGGTCAGAGGTTTTTTGTCTCTATCGGTGTGTGTTTTTTTCCGCACGCCATCCAGCGCACTACATCTTCGCCTATGCGATCTTTGATCGCGTCGCTGCGGGCGAGCACTTGCCCTTGCGGCTCACGATGTTCGCCGAGCCTCCAAGCCACAAAATCACCTGCGAAGTCTTTAGCGCTAGGCTGAAGCCTTATTCTTTCCAGCCCAGCGCTTTCACGATGATGTCATAGACAAGGTTCTGCTCGATCACGCCGCGCACACGCTCTGCGCCCGGCCCTTGCCCATATAAAGCGACATCCTCACCTGCATGGGTTTCGCTGCCGGTCGGGATCGCTGATTGCTGCTGTGCATTGACGCCAGTTTCCGGCATTGGCCGCTCTGCCAAATTGGCAATGGAGCCCGGGCCATTGCCATAGCCAAGCGTGGTGTAGGGCTTGCCGTCGTCCGCCTTGGCCGCCTCGGCGACTTCGCCGCCGCCGTCTGAAGGGGGAACGACGAGACCGAGAATATCATTCCCGCGCCGAGGGTATCCGGCGATAGTGAACACATGACTGTGATCGGCCGTCACCAAGATCAGCGTTTCATTGGGGTCGGTGTTTTGGATCGCATATTCGATCGCATTGGCAAATTCGACGGC
>JALZVZ010000344.1 GCA_023299945.1 Altererythrobacter sp.
GCCGCTGGCGATGCTCAGGTTGCGGTGGTCGTGGGGTCCGAAGCTATCTCAACCGTGCTGGCTCTGTCTGCCAAGGGGGAGATCCCCGACTGGTCAGAGGAAATCGGCGGTCAGTGCGAGGACCAAGGCTTTGGCGTCGAAGGCTTGATGGAGCATAGCTTGTTTGCACACGGGGCCACCGGCGCAATTCCGCTCTATGCCATCGCGGAAAATGCGCGCCGCGCAAAGCAGGGAAAAAGCCTTGAAGAATACCGCAGCGATATTGGCGAACTTTTTGAACCCTTTACGCGTGTGGCTGCAGCCAATCCGCATTCCGCCGCGCCGGTTGAGCGCAGTGCGCAAGAACTGGCGACCGTCACCCAGCGCAACCGTATCGTGGCAGAGCCCTACACGCGCATGACTGTGGCCCGCGATCAGGTGAACCAAGCCGCCGCGATCATCATCGCCAGCGCCGGCAAAGCGCGCGAATTGGGCGTGCCAGAGGACAAATGGGTGCATATCCATGCCGTCTCTCACGCGACCGAATTGATGCTGTCTGAGCGCCCCGATCTTGCCGGTAATCCTGCCTCTATCGCATCGGTAGAGATGGCATTGGCGCGGGCGGGTAAGGGCATCGCCGACATGGACTATCTCGATTTTTACAGCTGTTTTGCAATCCCCGTCTTCAACCAGATTGAGCATTTCGACCTGAGCGCGAATGACCCGCGCGGGCTGACGCTGACCGGCGGATTGCCGTTCTTTGGCGGGGCGGGGAACAATTACTCAGCCCATGCCATTGCGGAGGCTGTGCAGCGCGTGCGCGGCGACCGCGGCGCCTTTGCTTTGGTGGGCGCAAATGGCGGCTGGATGAGCAAATATGCGACCGGTGTTTATTCCACCGATGCGGCCGATTGGTCCGGCAATGATCGCTTTGAAGAAGTTCCAAAAGCGAATGATGCTGTGCCGCGCAGCAAGGCGCCTTTCTCCTCAGTTACAGTTGAAAGCTACACCATCAACCACACGAAAAAGGGATCGGACGCGGTCTTTATCGGACGCAATGCGGATGGCCAGCGTGTGTCCGGCAATGCCGATCTGGACGATGCGGCAACGGCGCAATTGTTCGAGGGCGGCAACCCATTTGGCGCGAGGCTGAATGTGGACCAGCTGGCCGATGGGCGCAATATGGGGCAGGTGGCTTAAGCGACGCCTAAACGATCAAAGACGCAAGCACACGGCGCTTTCCGGTAAATGGCTTGCGCCCATGCATCACGCGGAAATTGTCAATTAGGGCTACGTCGCCAGCATGCCATGCGATATCGCGTGTCATTTGTTCCGACAGCTCGATCACGCGCGCCATATGGGCAGGCCTGATCGCCTCACCGCCGCCAAAACGCACCGACTTATCCGCCGTGTTGCGGTTGTCTGACCATCCGCGAAACGCCGCGATCAATTGGTTGAAGAAACTGCGAGAACCACCTGTTAAAGTACGCACTGCAGGCAGCACAGGCGTGGTGGAGCGCAATGTGTCATCGGCGAGCCACTCCCAATCATAGTTTAGCGCCGCAAGCCGCGCCTCTGCACCCTCGCGATCCTCTACACCCAAAGTGCTGCGCCAGCTGCGCCCTTGGCCAGAGCCGGCGTCATCATCGGCAGGCATGGCATTGGTGTAGCGCACGCCTTCATCGGCAAAACGCTGGGCCAGCACGGGATCATCGGCCATCAATTGCCCGTAGAGCCAGTCCGATCGGCAGACAGGGGTTGCACCGCCAGTGTCAGGGGCCATCTCGCAGTAGAAAAACAATTTCGATGGGTAGATCGGTGTCTGCGCCATCTCATGATGCAAATGGATTTGCGTTGTGGGCGGGGCTTCGTTTGCAGTGAAAACACGCGGCGTTACATTGACGCGCACGGCATTGCTCAGGCTTTCAGCGTAAGAAAAGCCGTCTTCGCCATAGCCGCCCACGACCGCATCAAACGCCAGCGCATCGGGCACATCGAACCCGCGAAAGAGCAGCGCGCCGGCATCATCCAGCGCCTCGTCGACCGCGCCTTTATTGGCGGCAAGGAATGAAGCAAGATCGCCATTGCCCTGTATTGTCGCGGGGAATTCAGGCAGCGTGTGGTCAGTCATAAATGGGGTGAAACTTTCCAAAGGCACCTTCTGCAAAAACGCCGGGATCATTGAAGCGGCGGTTCTGATTGAGCGCAGTGATCGCCGCCATTGCATCATCGCTCAAGCAGAAATCCATAATGTCGAGATTTTCAGCCATGCGTTCCGGCCGCGAGGTTTTAGGAATGATCGAAGTGCCGCGCTGCACCCCCCATCGCAGCACCACTTGTGCAGGGGTTTTGCCATGCGCCTCAGCTGCTGCCAGCACGGGGCTTTGCGTCAAAACGCTGTCGCCAGCGCCTGCCATATCCAGCTCTACATAAGACAACGCGCCCAGCGGCGAAAACGCGGTAACTTGCATGCCGTAATCATGCGCAAGCCGGATCAGCTTATCCTGCGTGAGATAGGGATGCGCCTCGATCTGCAGGCTGTGCGGGGCGATACGCGCATAGCTCATCAAATCATGCAGCAGCGCAGAATTATAATTGCACACGCCTATGTTCGCGGTGAGGCCCGCATCCAGCAGGCCTTCCATCGCGCCCCATGTTTCATGCAATGGCACGCGGGCGGGCCGCATTTCAGGCTCGGCTCCCTCAGCCATAAACAGCCA
>JALZVZ010000345.1 GCA_023299945.1 Altererythrobacter sp.
GAACACAGCCAATGACGCGGCTTTTGATGCCGCATTGGCGCACGCGGGCTTTGAGCAGACAGGCATGGAGCTTGTTCTTGAAAGCGGTCAGTCTGCGCCCTTTGCCGACTTCAGGACCTACCGCCTGCCCCGCTGAGGCTCCGCTCACTATTCCCAAATAAAAACTTAGCTCCTGGCGGCTAGCTCCAGCCAGCTAGTGGAGCGCCTTCATCTGCAGCCATTCTAACTGTTACACAAAGAAAAAGGGCGGCAGACCCGAAAGTCCGCCGCCCGTTTTTCTTGACTTGGTTGCCCCTAAAGGGATCTAACCAATCAGCTATTAGAAGCTGAATTTCGCCGAAACGAAGAAGTCACGGCCAAGCACGTCATATGTGCTCGGGTATGTGTTTGACTGCTCAGCATTGTTAAAGTCACCGAGAAGAAGCGAGTTGGTGTCGTTAATGACTTCACCAGCTGCGTTGAACTCAGGTGTCGTTGGCAATGTATCGAACAGGTTGTTCACACCGAATGACAGGCTGACATTTTCAGTCGCATCATATGAGAATGTCAGATCGATAAGATCATATGCGCCAACACGCTCTACGAAATTAACAACCGTATCATCATCATCTTCAACACCTGATAGGTGACGCCAGCGAGTTGAGAAGGTCAGAGGACCGTCAATCAAGCTAACACGCGATGTCCATTTGAACGAAGGTGTTGGCTCGCCACAGGTCAAGCCAAATTCGCCGGCACATGTGTCGATGTTAGTCGGATCAGATGCATCTGGAGCGAAGTTAGACGTATCAGTCCAAGTACCCAAGAAGTTCAAGTTCAGACGAGATTCGCCATCACCCATGATCGAGAATGGAAGCGAAGTCGTATAGCTCGCTTCAAGATCGATACCAGAAACGCTGATTTCAGCGATGTTGGCACCACCAAGAAGTGGTGGATTGTCACGTCCGAATGAACCGGCTTGATCACGAGTGTTTGCAAAGTTTGCGCAACGTGGATCATTGATATCCTGAACTTCGTTGAAGCAAATATCCAAAGCTTGTTGCAAGCTGATCGTCGCGATCGCGTCATCAACTGTGATATCGAAATAATCGGCTGTAACAGTCAGACCAGGGAGGAATGAAGGCTGCAGAACAATACCAAAGGTATAACTGTCCGAAGTTTCTTCTCCAAGATTTGGGTTACCACCAAACAGAGCAGCGATCTGGCCGTCTGGTTGAATAGTGCCATTATTGCCAATGTTCGCAGCAGGAACACCGTTTGCGAGACAGAATGCCAGCAAATCACCCGTTGGAACTGGTCCACCGCCCGCGCCGTCACCAGCACATGGATCGTTTGCACCTGGGAAGCCGATGGCTGTACCTTGGAACAATTCACCTACGTTTGGTGCACGAACAGCGCGCTGATACTGAGCCCGCAATGTGATGTCAGGGATTGGTTGGAATTGAACGCCACCGGCATAAGTCCAAACACCGCCGACATTGTCCAGCGAGTAATCAGAATAACGACCAGCACCAGTCAATTCGATACGGATGCCGCTTTCAGTTTCAAACGGTACATTAAGTTCCGCAAAGAGTTCCTTGACGTTGTAGCCGCCTTCGGTTGGTTCACCAGCGTTAAAGCCAGCAACGTCACCAGAAGCGAGGAATTCGTCAGGGATAAAGCGTGAGCTTACTTCACGATACTCTGCACCAGCAGCAAAAGCGATTGGTTCAGCTTCACCCAATGCGTAATCACCGAATGTTCCTGAAACAACACCTGAAACAACGCGGGTTGTCGAAATATCGCCGTTTTGCGCCTGAATGCGGAAGACATCCACATCATCAGCCGAAAGCGTGTTCAAACCAAAGATGTTGATTTGATCGTCACCAGTTCCATTTACCGCTTCAGTGAAACGTGAAACCGAGGCGTTACCTTCTTGAATGTTCGAGTTACGTGTCCGTGCGAACAGGTAATACGCATCATAATTCAAAGTCTCGCTGATTTCGCCCCTAACACCAGTTACGATGCGGAATGCATTACGCTCATCAAGGTTACGGCGACCACCTGCTTCTTGCAGACGGCGACGGATCTGAACATCGACGAGGCCGTTGTTTTGATCAGCACCTGTTTCACTAGCATCCAGCGCACGAAGGTCAGCTTCTGAACCAGCATCGATAAAGCCGTTAGCTACTAGCGAATTGATGTCCAAGAAGGTGTTGACCAAAATTGGCGTTGGAGCCAATTCTGAATCCACGCGGTTATTGACGTAGTTGAACTCAGCGTAAACTTCATGGCCATCGTTGAATTCATAATTAGCATTACCACCGAACAGATAACGTTCCTGTGGGAGCTGCAAGTAGTTCACGGGCGCATAGTTGTAGAGATCGCCAGGGGTCACATAGTCGCGCAGCGAACCAGGTTCACCAAAGATCGCCAAATTGTCAGCATCAGCGAACGCTGTTCCCGTCGTGTCACCATCACCATCATAACGAAGGCGTGTTTCAGGTGGGAGCGAAGAACCAAGCTGTTGAAGCGGTGTGCCACCAAGAGCAAAGTTCGAGAACGCACGGTCACCTTGGAAGATTTCTTCACGATTATAATATTCACCGAATACGGTAACATTACCGCGACCATCAGCAAAATCGGTGCCGATAGCGCCGTGGATTTGATAACGACGTCCGTCGCCTTCGTTCGTCAGTGAGTATTGACCGCCAAGTTCAACACCCTGAACTTCTTTCAAACGGAAGTTCACAACACCGGCAAGGGCGTCAGAACCATAAACCGCAGAAGCGCCGCCGGTTACAACATCAACAGACTCTAGCAAGAACTGAGGAATTGTATTCAAATCGACCACTTGGTTGGTATCAAAGTTCAACCAACGACGGCCATTGACCAGAACCATAGTCCGAGTCACACCCAAACCACGAAGGTTAACTGACGCAGTACCGTTACCTGGGTTGTTAGAGAACGATGTCGTACCCGGAACAACTTGCGGCAATGAGTTCAGCACGTTCTCAACGTTCACAGTACCCGAAAGTTCGAATTCTGCGGCATCAACAACAGCGATAGGAGCAGCTGTTTCAACATTACGGCGCGCAATACGCGAACCAGTAACAACGATTGCTGGGCCTTCATTGACTTCTTCTGCTGCCGGAGCAGCAATGTCTTGTGCTTGCGCAGGAGCGACGATCATGGCGCCAGCCATGACTGTGCCGGTCAGGAGCGCAGTTTTATTCAAACGGTTGGACATTCCAATCCCCTTAAAGGACGGCCACCACCACGATGGCCGCATAGATGTAATACAAAATATCGAGGCTATTCTCGAATGAGCCGCCTTTAGGCTAAACCTCGCCAAAACTGCAAACGTGCAACGCCTCTTTGCAGAGGTAAGTCAGCAACTGTGGTATTCCTGTTACAGTTGGATACATGTGTTAAATATGCGAGCACGATGTAATACCGTTCAGGAGAAAATACCGACATGCGCCCGATTTACCCTGCCATAATTGGCGCCCTCACCTTTGCAACTTGCTCCCCTCTTGCCGCTCAAAATGCAGGTGAGATTGAAACCACTGATACAGATCACCTTGAAGCGCTTAAAACCTGTCAGACAATTAACGAAAATGGCGCCCGTCTTGCATGCTTTGACAAAGCAGTAGGCTCGATGGTGACAGCCAATGCGGCCGGCGACGTGCAAGTGGTGGATAAGGATGATGTCGAGAAGACACGGCGTAGTCTATTTGGCTTTGCACTGCCCAAAATTGCCCTGTTCGGCGGCGATGATGACAGCAAGGAAGGCAAAAAGAAGCGCAACTCGCTTGAGACAACCATAACCAGCGCCAGCTATCGGAGCCGCAAGGTCATTTTCTTCACGACCGAAGAGGGAGCGACTTGGAAAATTTCAAACGCCCCGCCGCGCTTGGGGACGGTCAAGGCGGGCCAAACGGTAGTTTTCAAAAAGGCAGCAGCGGGCAGCTTCTTCATCCGGATTGATGGGCAGCTTGGCGTAAAAGGCGTTAGGGTCAAATAGACGCTTTCGGCTCACCCAACGCGTTAGTATCCGTGCTTTAGCACCCTACTAAGTCAAATCGTTTTTGCCCAAGCACATAAAGAAAAGGGCCCGCCGTGATGGCGAGCCCTTTTTGATTTTTATGCTCCGCTGCGCCTTTAAATGCCGCCCGGACCGCAATCATT
>JALZVZ010000346.1 GCA_023299945.1 Altererythrobacter sp.
TCAGGAAGTAACCGTAACATTCTCTCATGTGGATTGGGCTCAATGGTTGAGAGGGATGAGGAGAGTGAATCCAGATCGACGACCAATTCGTTGAGTGTAATTATACCTTGGCTTGAAATGCGGACATCATACAGAGCGGGTTTGGGTATCTGTGAAGTGTCCATTGGCGGCGGCGAATAGTGTGGTAGGTCGAGCAGCAAAACCTGCGGGCGGGGCTGGTTCGCGACAAGCAGCATCACCAAAGCCACAAGCCCAAACACAAAGGCCATGGGGCGCGTGTCGATTGATTTGATCGGCTCCCCATGGCCATATTGCGTGAAGCCGCGCCATAAACCACCGCGCCGCTTGCCGCGCAATGCAGCTTTGCGGCGCAGTGATTTGTCTCTCAGCTTCACTTCGCGAAATCCTTGTGGTTGTGATTTCCGATAAAGGCGAATTTGCCTGCGCCCGCTTCCTTGATCAGCGCGATGGTCTGAACCGAAGTGTTATAGCTTGCTGAGGGAGCAGGCTGGAAACGCAATTGCGGTTCGTCGGGTAGGGCGGCGAGGTGCATCACAGTGTTGCGCAGCTGCGTGCGGGAGACACGCTCGCCATTCCAATAGACGCGGTCAGCGGCATCAATGAAAACGGTGTTGCTGATGCTGTCGACCGGATTGCCGGGGCCAGTAGGCAGATCGACCTCGGTCTTATGCAGAACAGCGGGCAGGCCGATAATCATCATGATCAGCAGAACGAGCAGTACGTCGATAAAGGGCGTGACGTTCATTTCGGACATTGGTTTATGGCTTCCGCGCACAGACGAGGCGGCGCGGCCCGGCATGGGCCGGCCTGTGCGGTCGCGGCGGATAATCATCACCGAATTGCGGATGAGTGCGGGAATGCTCTTCATATTTGACGTGGTCATCATGCGTTCTCCCTTATGCGGTCCGGCCCAATTTGTGGGCTCCAATCGCAGGGTGCGCGGCAAAAGGGGGGAACTCAGTCGCGCACCCTACTTGTGTGACAGTATAACATTATTTGAGAATTGCCAAATCGGCATGCAGGCGCGCAAAGAAAAGGGGGCGGAAACCTTGCGGCCCGCCCCCTTTTGAAAGGTCTGAGATAGAAAGCTTACTGAGCAGGCGCAGCTGCTGCAGGGTTTTCTTCGCTGCCGAACACACGGTAGCGATCATTGCCAACGAAACCGAAATTGGTCACCTGGTTTGCCTTAATCATCTGAACGATCTGGATGGTGAAGGCATAATTGGCTTCAGGCTCCGGCTCGAACTGCAATTGCGGCTTGGGATCAATTTGTTCCATTTGCTGAAGCAGGGTCGTCAACTGACCTGATGTCACTTGCTCACCGTTCCACAGCAGACGGTCGTCATTGGTTATGAACAATTTGTTCTTAATCGGCTCGATCACGATGTCTTGCGGGGGCGGGTCGCCCTGCGGCAAATCGACATCGAGAGCGTTGGTCGCCATGGGAATTGAGATGATGAACATGATGAGCAGAACGAGCAAGACGTCGATCAACGGCGTCATGTTCATTTCCATCATCGGAGCGCCATCATCTGAGCCACCGGACATTGCCATAATTCAAATACTCCTAAGCGTCTTTAGCCGTTAATTGCCTGCAGCTGCTGCTGCATTGAGTGCAGCGCGATCCTGATCGGAGATAAACCCGATGATAGGATAGCCAGCGGCTTGGACGTTGTAGATTGCCCCAGCGACACAGCGCCAAGGTGCACGACGGTCACCGCGAATGTGAACCTGAGGGATTGCATCAGGATTTTCCATCAGCGCCTCTGGCCCGCCTGCGCGTTCAACGATGCCTTCGAGCCGCTCGAAAGCGACGTCATAAAGCTCAGTTGAATCGACCGGCACCACATTGTTAAAATACACGCGGCATTTTCCGTCAAGTGATGGGACCGTGTAGCCTTCTTCACCCGCGCTGCGTCCCGCAGCATCGGTTGAGCTGACGGTTAGCAGCAGGTTTTCTACCTTCGCTTCTGTCGCCCGCGAGTTCATGCGCGGGATCTCGAGATTCTCGATGGTCTGAATGGCCACCGGAATTGCGATAAGGAAGATGATCAAGAGCACCAACATCACGTCCACGAGTGGGGTCGTGTTGATGTCCGACATCGGGGTCCCTTCCCCGCCTCCTGTCGAAATCGCCATTAGTATATCCTATCCGTTATTATTGGGTCTAATCGTAAGAGGAGCGAGGGGGGAGGCTATTTGCGCCCGCCCCCTCACTTCGCGTTTCAATTAGGCCTTTTTGGCAGGAGCAGGCTTTGCAGCTGCGGCACGCGGTGCAGCTTTTGCAGCAGCAGCGGTAACAGCAGGCTTAACAGCGCCCTTGGAGTTGATGAAGGCCAGAATATCGGTTGAGAAGGCAGTCATCAATTCGCTGATGCGGCGGTTACGGCCTTGCAGGTAGTTGTAAGCAAAAACCGCAGGCACAGCCACGAGCAGACCAATCGCGGTCATGATCAAAGCTTCACCAACCGGGCCAGCAACCTTATCGATTGACGCTTCGCCCGAAGCACCAATCTTCACCAGCGCACGGTAAATACCGATAACCGTACCCAGCAGACCAACGAAAGGTGCTGTCGCACCCACGGTTGCGAGGAATGGCAGGCCGCCAGCAAGCTTGGAGTTGATGGTGTCTTGTGAACGCTGGAGCGAACCGTGCATCCAGTCATGCGCTTCAAGATCGTCACCCATTTTGCCGTGCTCGTCTTCTGCCTTTACGGCGTCGTCAACAAGCTGGCGCCATGCGCTGTTCTTTTCTAGCTTGGAAGCACCGTCTTTCAGTGAAGGCGCGCGCCAGAAGCCAGATTGAACAGCTTTGAACTGGCTCATAACTTTCTTCTGTTCGAAGAATTTGGTGATCAGGATGTAGAATGAGCCAACCGACATGATGATCATGACGGTCAAAATAGCCCAGGCGATCGGGCCGCCTTCTTCCATGGCTTGAACAAAGCCGAACTCAGCTTTTGGAGCCCCTGCTGTAAGAAGTTGAGTAATCATTTGCGAAGTTTCCTCTTTAAAATACGTTGTATGTGTTGGCCGCCCATTCAGGCCACCCGTTGTTCAGATCAATTCAAGCGGTAAACGATGTTTGTCGACCAGCTACCCGTCGTTGGGTTGCCTGCATCATCTTTCGCCGCTGTAAACCGGGCGTAACGTTTCATGCTTTTGCAGGCTGCTGTGTCGAGCACGGAAGAACCGCTTCCCGAACTAGAGCACTGACTGACGCGGCCATTGGCATCGACAGTAACAGAAACGCGTACCGTGCCTTCAACTTCCTCGCGCAGAGCACGTGAGGGGTAGTCTTCAATGATCCGGCGCGTCCAACGACCTTGGTTCTTCGGCGTCGCTGCTGCAGCCTGTGAAGGCGGCGGCGGCGGTGGCGGAGGCGGTGGAGGCGGTGGCGGAGGCGGTGGAGTCGGCGCAGGAGGCGCCGGATTCGACGGAGCAGGTGCCGGCGGTGCTGGAGGCGGCGGCGTTTGCTGCGTCTCCAACTGAGGCGGTGTCCGTTGAATGTTAATTGGTGGCGGAGGCGCTACCGGAGGAGGCGGTGACGTCTCCTCTGGGGGAGGTGGTTCTTCTGGTTCAGGAACCTCCTCTTCAATCTCTTCCTCGATCTCCACGGCAGTCATGCGTTCGATAACTTCAACAGCCGCGCCATAAGCGAGGCCGGTTACCAGCACGTAGCCGATGAGGATGTGGATCAACGCCACGATAATTAAGGATACAATCCTATTACCGCTCATCTCTTGGTCAGCGTAGGCCATCCAGTCCTTTTCTCTCCATTAATATTGCTTGGCCTTTGTGGCCTAGCAACGGGCTGCATGAGCAAGCTCAGGCAACCCTATTTTCACTTCCCTGTCGCAGCGGTCAAAAGTGTTGATCCGCTGCGGCATCGCATCAGCTAGCTTCCAAGAGGGAACTGTGCTGACCCGAAATCTCTTACTTGTGGGCAAAGTCTTCCCCCGACATTCGCCCAATATCTTCAACTCTTAACGATCCGTTTCCAGCCAAGCAAACGCTTTATCGGTTAATCACGAATTCAGACCATATGGGCTGGTATCTATCGCACTGATTTTAGGGATGATATAGAGAGTTACTACAGCCGGAACTCGGCTCAATGCGAAGGTCAATATCTTGCAGAAACTACGTAAAAACAAATATTTGATTGCGGCGGCGATTTTTGTGGCAATGCCTGCATCTGTTTCGGCGCAATCTGGCGATGGGCTTGCAAAACCCTCCACAGGTGAACTTACTTTTGCTGATCTGGCGAGCCTATCTGATGCCGCAGAATTGGTGATTCGAGCGCAAATTCGACGACAGATTCGTGTCAAGGCGGAGCGTGCGCCCGGCCTTCAGACCGGATTCGCACGTCTCTATATAGAGGCACGCACTTTGGCGCTGGTATCGGGCAATGTGCCAATCGGCGAATCGCTGCGTTATTTGGTGGATGTGCCACTGACCGCAAAGGGCAAAGCGCCCAAATTGAAGCGCGACGAAGTGCTATTGTTTGCCCGCGCACCGCAAGGCGCCGCGGACGGCGCAACACAAATCCAGCTGGTCGGGCCGCATGCTCAGCAGGCTTATTCCGCCTATATGGAGGAACGCCTGCGCCCGATTCTGTCTGAATTGGTCGGCCCTGATGCACCGGCGCGGGTCACTGGCGTGCGTGATGCATTATCGGTTAGCGGGAATTTGGCTGGCGAATCGGAAACGCAAATATTCCTCAAAACCGATGATGGCGCACCTGTTTCCATCGCGGTTCTGCGCCGCCCGTCGCTGGAGCCGGTATGGGGCGTTTCATGGGGCGAGATTATCGATCAATCCGCGCGCCCACCGCGCCCGCAAACCATTGGCTGGTATCGCTTGGCATGCAATTTACCGCTGAGCCTGCCATCGGGAGCCAATCTTTCCCGCGACCGGACCCAGCGCATGCAGGCAGAGCGCGATTACCGTTTTGTTGTGAGCCAATTGGGCGAATGCACGCGCACTCTACCCACTCTGCCGCAGGGCTAATGTAAGCCAGACCTAGCGATAACATCCGAATTGGGGGAAACTGAAGGAATTCTATCTCCCCCAAAGCGGCGCGGCACGCTAGAGCTTGCGGCCATGACCTCAGCAGCAAAAGATTATTTCACTCACCAGTTCCGCGTCCGCTATGCTGAGGTTGACCCCCAAGCGGTTGTCTTCAACTCGCGCTATTTGGAATATGCCGATCTGGTCATCACTGAATTTTGGCGCACAATCGGCCTGCATTTCTCCGGCAAAGACGCGCTAGAATTTCATGTGGTGAAGGCCGAGGTGGAATATATCCAGCCGATCCGCCTCGATGAACTGATCGAGGGACGCGCATTCACCAGCAAAATCGGTAACAGCTCGCTGACCACACAGATTGAATTGTGGGGCACGGGCGAAACTGGCCGTTCTGAAGGCGCAGCAGACCTGCGCGCGCGCATCACCTTGGTGAATGTCCATGTCGATCTGGCCAGCGGCAAGCCTCTGCCGATCCCTGATCATGCCCGCGCATCGATTGAAAAGAGCTTGCCCGGCGACACTGCCAATCCAGCGGAGAGCAATTAAGTGACCGATCTGAAAAAAACTCCCTTGCGCCTCGGTGTAGCAGGATTGGGAACCGTGGGCGTGGGCATGCTGCGACTGCTGGCTAAAAACGCCGATTTGATTGCGGCGCGCGCCGGACAAAGCTTTCAAGTCACCGCCGTTAGCGCGCAAACCAAAGCCAAGGATCGCGGCATTGATCTGTCCGCTTTTGCTTGGGAAGATGATATGCGCAACCTCGCTGCGCGCGATGATGTCGACATAGTGGTCGAGCTGGTTGGCGGGTCACAAGGCCCTGCACTGGAACTGGCGCAGGCCGCGCTCGCCAATGGCAAAAGCGTCGTCACAGCGAATAAAGCAATGATTGCGCATCACGGGATTGCTTTGGCCAAGGCGGCGGAAGGCTCGGGCGCTGCGCTGAAATTCGAAGCTGCTGTGGCTGGCGGTATTCCTATTGTAAAAGGTCTGCGCGAGGGTGCGGCCGCCAATGCGATTGACCAGATTTA
>JALZVZ010000347.1 GCA_023299945.1 Altererythrobacter sp.
GCGGGTGCGGTATATGACCGCGGATTGGCTGTGTTCTCCATGGGCCTAATGGGCGCGAACCTCGATGATATTGGCCTGTCCATGGCGCAATATATCAAACTGCGCTTTCCTGATTTTACGCCTGAGCGTATTCTCGATACGGGCTGCACGATTGGGCATAATACCCTGCCTTGGAAGCAGGCCTATCCGGCAGCTGAGGTGATCGCGATTGATGCAGCACCGGGGCCACTGGCTTACGGTTCAGCGCGCGCAAAAATGCAGGGGCAAGACGTATTGTTCCAGCAAATGTGCGCAGATGATCTCGCCTATGAAGATGAGAGCTTCGACGTCGTTTGGTCGAGCATGTTTCTGCATGAATTGTCGAAAAAACAGCGCGCGAAATGTTTTGAAGAAGCCTACCGCGTCCTAAAGCCGGGCGGGCTGGTCGTGCACATGGAGTTGCCGCCAAATGATCAGATGAGCGCGTTTGATGGCTTCTATCTCGACTGGGACAGCTATTACAATAATGAGCCCTATTACAAGGGTTACCGCGATGAAATTCCAGCAGATTTAACCATGCGCGCAGGCTTTGAAGGCGATGATTATTTCGACTTTGTTGTACCCTCCATCAGCATTTATGGCGAGGATGCAGTGCGCGAGGCCGCAGCCGGTGATCGCGCAGAAGCGGTGGGTCAAGAAACTACCGGACGCCTTGCTGAAGGCGTGATGTGGTACGGTTTTGGAGCTTTTAAGAAATGAGTGCTGAGCGCCCGCAAGATACCCCATTGCGTCCAGAAGACGCGCCGCCAAACCTTTACGATGTGCACGGCAACGCGCGCTTCTTTGCCGATCCGGCGATGGACCGATTTGCCGCGGTGGTGATGAACTTGGCACAAGAGGTGTGGGTCCAAGAAGAACGCCTGCTCGCTTTGGAAGAGGCCAAATCAGGCCAAAGCGTAGATAAAGAGGCCAAGGTGGCAGAATTCATCGAGCGGGTGTTTGAACCCGTGAGAAAAGCCTAGACAATGCGGGTATGGGAAATCGGGCCTAGAGGGGCCGGAGCAGGCGGTCTGGAAGGCCTGCGGATGACCGAGCGTGACGATCCCATTGCCGGTTCAGGACAGGTTTTGGTGCGGGTGATTGCCGCCGGTTTAAACTACCGCGACCTGATGCAATTGCGTGGGCATTACGGCCCTGAAAATCCTGATACGCGTATTCCGCTGACCGATGGGGTTGGCATTGTCGAGGCGCTTGGCGAGGGGGTTTCAAAGCTTGCGATTGGCGACCGCGTTGTGGTGCATAATTTCCTGCCATGGCTCGATGAAAACAGCTTTGGCTATCATGTCTTTGCGCAGGATATGGGCATATCGACAGATGGCTGGCTGGCAGAAAAACTACTGCTTCCCGCCAATGCCGCGATCAAATTGCCCGATTGCGTGAGTGATGAAACTGCGGCGACATTGGCGGTGGCGGCGTGCACGGTTTGGCATGCGATGGTCGCCTTTGGCGGGGCTGGACCGGGCAAACTCGTGCTGGTCCAAGGGACCGGCGGCATGGCCATTTTTGCACTGCAACTGGCAAAGGCATTGGGCGCAGATTTTGCGATAACATCTTCCAGCGATGAAAAGCTGGCTAAGTCCCGCGCAATGGGCGCGGATTACACTGTCAATTACCGCGAGTGCGACGATTGGGCAGCGGCACTGCTAGAGCAAACCGGCGGGCGGGGCGCAGATGTCGTTGTCGATACGGTCGGCTTTGCTGAGTTTTCCAAAACCATTGCGGCCACCGCGCTTGAAGGCCGGATCGGGACGCTCGGCGCATTATCAGGCAGCCCCGCAGATAAGGCTGATTTCAGCCAAGGCCCGATCTTGGGTAAGAATATCACGATCAAGGGGATTACTTCTGGGCACAGGGGAATGTTTGTTGATGCGCTTGAAGTGATCGCAAATAAGGGTGTGGAAATGCTGATCGACCGCGAATTTGCATTCGAAGATGCTGCCGCTGCTTTTGCCCATCTCGATAGCGGAGCGCATATGGGCAAGGTGATGATCCGCGTGTCGAGCTAGCGCCCGCGGCCAGTTTTCAAACAAATTCGGCGGTTGGATCAAACTCCATCATCGCGCGATTGTTTACTGGCGCACCGGCCAGCGCGAAATTATCCGGATCAATGCTTTGCGTGATTTCGCCTTGGCGTTTCGAAGCGGCGTGCACCTGATTTGTGCGGGTAATTCTCAGGGTCTCATACCGCGCCAAAGCCACCCGCATGTCGCTGTGCTGCGCCAACATTTGCGCCAAGACATAACCATCCTCAATTGCCATCGCCGCGCCCATCCCAAGAAAGGGCAGCATTGCATGGACGGCATCGCCCAGCATTGTGATACGCCCCTCGCTCCATGTTGGCAGCGGCGCCCGGTCATAAAGGCCCCATTTGATGCTGTCGCCTGCCTCGGCAATCAGGCCAGTCACATCGCTGTGCCAGCCATCAAAAGCTTGCATGACCTCTGCTCGCGGTGCGGCGGTTGACCAGCCCTCCGGCACTTCCTCATCAGTCTCGACGAGTCCTGCCAGATTGACGACTGCGCCCTTTGCCATGGTGTAACGGTTGAAGGTTCGGCCCGGGCCGACGAAGATTGCGCTTCGGCCCAAACCCATAAAAGGCCGCGCCCGTTCCATCGGTACTAGGCAGCGATAAGCCACGTGATTGGTGAAGCGGGGCTGGTCATCGGGCACCATTTGCGCACGCACGGCCGATCGTACTCCGTCTGCACCGATGAGCACATCAGCCTCTCTCTGCGTATCGTCTGCAAAATGTGCAGTTGCCGTTTGCGCATCTTGCGAATATCGCGACAGGCGTTTTCCCGTATGGGCCTTGCCGCCCAGTTTCTCGAATTCCTCCAGCAGCACTTTTTGCAGGTCAGCGCGGTAGATGTGGCGGATGATATTGGCTTCGCCATCGTCAGGGCTGCCGTCACCGGGGTCCAGTTCGCCAAGCAAAACGTCGCCGCTGGAATAGTGTAAGAATGGCAATCCGCCCGCTGGACATGCCGTTGCCGCAACCCGATTTTGCAGGCTCAATGCGCGAAACACATGCTGCGCGCCGAGGCCGAGAGTAAGGCCCGCACCGGTTTCTTCGATCGCAGTCGCCGCCTCAAAAATATCCACTTTCAGCCCGCGTTGGAGCAGCGCAATGGCGCAAGTCAGCCCGCCAAGTCCCGCGCCGATAATTGCGATATTAGCGCGGCTCATCAGCGCTCTAGCTCGGTCAGCTCATAACGGTTCTGCATATATCCATCGATCGCGCCATAAACGAGGATGCTGTCATCATCATCGGTCACCCACATGTCATAGACGGGGTGGGATGTGCCGCCCATGCCTTCTTCGCTGTCATCGATAAAGCGGAAATGGCGACAGGAAAATGTGCCGGCCGCGCAGGATTTTTCCTCGCGTCCAACATACTCCAGCGTGATGAAAACTTCAGATATTTGCGGCGGGGTTGCGCCGCGGTGATCGGGCGAGGGCAGGAAAACACGCAGCTTGCGTTTGTGCGGGCCTTTGCTCAGATCCATAATGCGGGTGAGGAAGCCGTCGCTGACAATTGGATGCGTGCCAAACCCGTCAAACGCGCCGCCTGTATCGCGTGTTTCCGAATTCCGGCCAATGGTCGGCCCGTAACTTTCGCACGTAATTTGCCCTGCCTCGTGGTCATTGCGCATCCAACCAGAGCCGAGAAATTCATCGCCTAATGTCAGGTGAACTAGTAGGTTTTGCGGGACCATATCAGGCCCAATATGGTAGGTGATATTGCGTAGGACCGTGGGATCGGGTTCCTCAATCTCGCAATGTGCAGTCATAATAACAGAGCCGTCTGAATGGTGCGAGAAATTGAACCATTCGCGGCCGCGCACCGCCCCTTCCATGCCCTCTTTCACAGAAGTGTATAGGACTTTGCCGCGGACATTGCGGTGCTTCATCAGATGATCCCTGCTTTATCGAGGCGCTCGATGACGGTCTCTTGAGCGCGTTTGAAATATTCGCGCTGCGGCACGGCTGCTTTGCCGCCATCCATCATTCCGTTGGGCTGGTGGAAGTCCCCCGCTGCGGCGGCATAGGCCTGCGCAAACAAATCGGGGCGTTGGCGTGCAAGGTAATTGGTCATGGCCGGTGTGCGGCGGGCTTCGCGCAATGCACCCAAATCCACATTGGCAAAGGCTGTGAAAGTCTCGCCATCATTGCTTTCTGCGGTCACCTTGCCGCGATAATCCACGATGGAACTATTACCCTCTGCGCTGTTAAGTGGCAGCGTGGAGCCGCTGATACCGGCAGTGTTGGCGGAGACGACATAGCACATGTTTTCAAATGCGCGGGCCTGTTTTGCAATGTCTTTATTGGTCGCGAGCGGCGAGCCAACCTCGCTGGAGGAATGCAAGAACACCTCCGCGCCGCGAAACGCCAGCGCGCGGGCGAGTTCAGGGTAGAGGATTTCTTCTGATGCAATGCATGCCAAATTTCCGATTTCTGTTTTGACGACAGGAAATACGCCTTCAAGGCCGTAAATATCGAGATATTTCTCCCACACATCATGGGGGCTAGGGGCAAACATGGAAAGCAGGCGGCGATAACGCAGCACAACGTCGCCCGATGGCGCGATGATAAAACTGGCTTGGAAATAGAAACCAGGAAAATTCTCATCCTGCTCATACGCATTGCCGGCGATATACATGTCCAACCGCTGGGCCATTGCGCCAAGGGCGGCATATTCCGGCCCATCCTTTGCAAAGCCGACCTTGGCTGCAAACTCGGACAGGCCAATGCGCCCAGGGTAAGATGTGAAGAGATATTCCGGTAGCACCGCCAGCTTTACTGGATTGCCGCTATATTGCGCGATGAAGATAGTCGATCCGCGGATTTGCCCCTCGATATCGGCGATATGCTGAAGCATGGCAGCGCGCGCAGATGCCTCATCATCCAGCCTTTCCAGACTGCGAGCGGTCAGTTGCATGGCGACGGCGGAATAGGTCTTTGGATCGGCCAATGCGGCGCTCCCTTTTTGTGTTTCGGTTTGAGCTTGGACAGAGGGTGGCCCAGCAACCAGCGAAGCGCAAATACCTGCTGCTATCGCTTGGCGCCTGTTTAAATGGGGTTCAATTTCCCAGCCCATGATTTCATATGCCCAATGAGCCGGGGTTCATCAGGCCGCGCGGATCGACTTGTGTTTTTACCGCTTTAAGCAGGCTATCTGCGGCCGGGTCGAGGCTGTCTCGGTAGCGATATGCACGGCCAATTTGAAAATGCACCGCATCATGCGCGAACATGAGGTCGACAAGCTCTTGCTTCAGTGTTTGTGCCAGCTCCCAAGCCGCCGGATTGGCGGGCAATTTGGGCAATTTGGCAAGGTGTGCATCCTCGATTGT
>JALZVZ010000348.1 GCA_023299945.1 Altererythrobacter sp.
GCAGAAAGGCGAGTTGCCGCTGATCAGCAAGATCGGCTTGGTCGAAACGCCTGCGTTTTCCATATCGAACAGCATGAAGGTAATGCCTTGATATTTGTCTTCCTTATTGGTGCGAACAAGGCAGAAAATCCAATCGGCGTGATCGGCATAGGACGTCCAGATCTTCTGGCCATTGACGCTCCAATGATCGCCTTTGTCCTCGCCAAAGGTTTGCATGGACACAAGGTCGGAACCAGAGCCCGGCTCCGAATAGCCTTGGCACCAACGGATTTCTCCGCGTGCGATTTGCATGAGGAAATGCTTCTTCTGTTCCTCTGTGCCGAATTGCAGCAATGCAGGGCCAAGCATCCAAATGCCGAAAGAGCTGAGCGGCGGGCGCGCAGAGATTGACGCCATTTCCTGCCGCAGGATTTTTGCTTCAGCCGGAGCTAGACCTGCGCCGCCATATTCGGTCGGCCATGCAGGCACCGTGTAACCCTTGTCGCGGCACACCTCGAACCATGCTTTTTGCGCATCGGATTGGAAGGTCGCTTTGCGGCCGCCCCAATAAACATCGCTGTCTTCGCGCACTGGCTCGCGCATTTCAGCCGGGCAGTTTGCCTCCAGCCAAGCTTTGGTTTCGCTGCGGAATGTTTCAAGGTCAGACATTGCCGACTCTCCTTTTTTGATCCTCAATTGACGCTTACGTTAGGGCGAAGAGCATGCATCGGGCAAGCGAAACCGGCTCATTAAAAGGATGGTTAGAGCGCGGCTCGCTATGCCGTAACGTCAAGTGAGTTAGCGTTTGACGCGGGGCCAAACCCGCCTAGGTTCGCGGGCTAACTTGGGAGAGTTATAGCTAATGAGATTCGCAGCACTGACACAGGGTACACAGCGCGCCAAAGGGGCTGCGCGATGAGCCTTGTCGAAGGCAAATTGCCGCTCAAGTTGAAGCTCATCCACGGGTTTGGCGCGGTGGCCTTTGGTGTGAAAGACACTGGTTTCGCGTTCTTCCTGCTGATTTATTACAGCCAAGCATTGGGGATGGATGCTGGGCTTGTCGGTCTGATATTGCTGTCCGCATTGCTGATTGATGCAGTGGTCGATCCCATTCTCGGCAATCTATCGGACCGCACTTATTCGCGCTGGGGCCGGCGCCTACCATGGCTTTATGCTGCGCCAATACCGCTCGCCTTTGCATGGATCATGCTGTGGTCGCCGCCGGGTAGTGACGCGCCGAGTGCAATGGGCCTGCTCGGGATCGCTGTGACAGTTCGGGTACTGCTATCAGCCTGCGAGGTTCCCTCCGTCAGCCTGGTTCCCGAAATTACCGAAGATTATACAGAACGAACGACGCTTTTCCGCTATCGCTATTTGTCGGGCTGGATTGGCGGATTGTTCATGATGCTGTTGGCTTACACAGTCTTTATGCCGGGCGAGAACGGTCTGCTGACGGTTGATGGCTATGCAGCTTGGGGCACATTTGGCGCCTGCTTAATCGCGGTATCAGTGCTCGGATCGGCCTATGGACAGCACAAGCTCGTCGCGCATTTGCCCGCGAAAAAGCCGCCTCCGTTCAGTATCAAAGACGCCTTTGCAGAGATTGTTGAAGCCTTTCGCGAAAAAGCATTTCTGATCTTCGCAGCGGGCGGTTTGGCGGCTTACATCAGCCAAGGGATGACCTTCTCAATCTCCAACTACCTCAACGTATTTGTATGGCAATTAGACCGCTTGACCTTTGACTGGGCACCCAGTTGGCTGACCGGCATGACGATGTACCCGCTCATCCTTTTCGTTTCAGTGCTCGGCATGTTCTTCCTCGTGGGGCCCATGCATGAAAATCTAGGCAAGCCCAAAAGTGCCGCCGTTAGCGCAATTGTCGCGCTGGTGATCGGCCTCTTGCCTTACGGATTGTTTTTGATCGGCGCATGGCCAGAAATTGGCACAGTCGCATCTGCATTCCTCTATTTCGGCTTTACCATTTTCGCCAATATGTTTGGCGTTGTGGTGATGGTGTCTGCCAGTTCGATGATCGCTGAAATCGTTGAAGCATTTGAAGACCGCACCGGACGCCGCGCAGAAGGATCATTTTATTCGGGCAATTGGCTGGTTCAAAAATGCGCCACAGGCTTGGGTATTTTCATCACCGGACAGATCGTTGCATTCTCACAACTTGCCAATGACGCAGACCCAGCAACCGTGCCGCAATCCGTTCTGTCGAGCATGATCATTGCCTTTGCCGTCGCAACCGCCGTGCTTGCGCTAACCGCAGCATTTTGGCTGGGCCGGTTCCCGATTACTCGCGAAGAACATGAGGCGCGGATCGCTGCTGGACTCAATCAAAAGCAGGACGCCCCCGCACCAACAGACCAAAATTGAGAGCTTGGCGCGCAGGCGGCGCTCTGCCACGGTCATATTAACAGAATCATTCGAACGCATTTTAGAAGGACACAATTTCCATGGATTTTGAACCCACCGAACGTCAGTCATATTGGTCAGGCCGCATCCGCGATTTCATCGAAGAGCACGTGCGCCCCAATATGGACGTTTATAAAGCGCAAGAAGCCGAGGGTGATCGCTGGAAAGTGATCCAAATCATCGAGGATAAAAAGAAAATCGCTAAAGATGCCGGTCTTTGGAACCTGTTCATGCCGCCGCGCAATGATGGCCATCACCACGTTGAGGAAACGTTTGAATTTGAAGGCCCCGGCCTCACCAATCTCGAATATGCGATGTGTGCAGAGGAAATGGGCCGCATTGGCTGGGCCTCAGAAGTATTCAACTGCTCTGCGCCTGACACCGGCAATATGGAAGTGTTCCACCGTTACGGCAGCCGCGATCATAAGGACAAATGGCTCGCCCCATTGATGAATGGCGAGATCCGCTCTGCCTTCCTGATGACAGAGCCAAACACAGCGTCTTCTGATGCGACAAACATCGAAACCCGCATTGACCGTGACGGCGATGAATATGTCATCAATGGCCGCAAATGGTGGTCTTCGGGCCTCGGCGATCCGCGCTGTAAAATCGCGATTGTAATGGGCAAAACCAACCCTGATGCCAAACGCCATGCGCAACAAAGCCAAGTGCTAATGCCGATCGACAGCCCCGGCGTAAACATTCTGCGCCACTTGCCAGTGTTCGGTTATGACGATGCGCCCCACGGCCATATGGAAGTGGAAATGAAGGACGTGCGCGTGCCGGTCGACAACGTATTGCTCGGCGAAGGACGCGGGTTCGAAATCGCTCAAGGGCGCCTCGGGCCTGGCCGCATCCATCACTGCATGCGGACCATTGGCGTTGCCGAAGAAGCGCTGCACAAAATGTGCAAACGCATCCAAGAACGCGAAGCTTTCGGCAAGCCGATTTACAAGCATTCGGTTTGGGAAGAACGCGTGGCCCGTGCCCGTATCGACATCGATATGACCCGCCTGCTCTGCCTGAAAGCGGCCGACATGATGGATAAGGTCGGCAATAAATCGGCCAAGCAAGAAATCGCCATGATCAAAGTGCAAGCGCCAAACATGGCCCTGCGGATTATCGACGATGCGATCCAAGCGCACGGCGGCGGCGGCGTATCGGAAGATTACGGTCTTGCCTCGGCCTATGCTCATCAGCGCACATTGCGTCTGGCGGATGGTCCGGATGAAGTGCACTCGCGCTCTATCGCCCGCATGGAACTCGCCAAGCATATGCCCGAAGCTGGGCCAACCGCGAATGCGCTTCGCGGCGGCAATGCGCCAACGCTAACCGGCGGCGGCATGAGCTCCGGCGACATTGGCGCATCACGCTAAGCCACGCCCAAAGACGCAATAAGTAAGAGAGACAAGAGCATGACCAAAGCAGCCATTCTCGAAACCCCGGGCCAAGGTCTGGTAATCGGCGATGTTGAACTCGCCGATCCAGCCCCGCACGAAGTGCTGATCGACACCAAAGCCTGCGGGCTTTGCCATTCCGATCTGCACTTTATCGACGGGCATTACCCTCACCCGCTTCCGGCCATTCCCGGCCATGAAGCCGCAGGGATTGTGCGCGCCGTGGGCAGCGAAGTGCGCTCCGTTGCCGTTGGCGATCACGTCGTGTCTTGTCTCTCTGCCTTTTGCGGGCAATGCGAATTTTGCGTAACAGGCCGGCTTGCTTTGTGCCTTGGCGGCGCGACCCGGCGCGGCAAGGATGATGCAACGCGCATCACCCGTTCTGGCGGCGAAACGGTCAATCAAATGCTCAACCTTTCGGCATTCTCCGAACAGATGTTGATCCATGAAAATGCCTGCGTCTCCATCGACAAAGACATGCCTTTCGACCGCGCCGCTGTAATCGGCTGCGCGGTGACAACGGGGGCTGGCACAATATTCAACGCAGCAAACGTCACCCCGGGCGAAACCGTGGTGGTCGTGGGCTGCGGCGGGGTTGGCCTTGCGGCGATTAACGCTGCGAAAATCGCAGGCGCTGGCATGGTCATCGCCGCTGATCCTTTGCCAGAAAAGCGCGAGCTTGCGACCGTATTGGGCGCGACCCACACAGTGGATGCAATGGCCGATGATGCGGCCAAGCAAATCCTGAAGCTAACCGGCGGCGGCGCGCATTACGCAATTGAGGCGGTCGGGCGCCAAGCCTCTGCTGATCTCGCGGTGGCATCCCTGCGGCGCGGCGGCACAGCGATTATCCTGGGCATGATGCCGCTGGATTGCAAAGTGGGTTTGGGCGCAATGGACTTGCTGTCTGGCAAGAAACTCCAAGGCGCGATCATGGGCGAGAACCACTTTCCCGTCGATTTGCCCCGGCTCGTGGATTTCTACATGCGCGGGCTGCTCGACCTCGACACGATTATTGCAGAACGCATTGCGCTGGATGATATCAATGCTGGCTTTGATAAGATGCGCGCCGGCAATTCGGCTCGCAGTGTGATTGTGTTCGACTGATGGCAGATACACAGAACACCGCAGAACCCGCGATTGATTTCGATGCTGAAATGGTCGGCACCGTCGCTGTAGAAGAAGCTGATCAGCTCGACATGGAAAAGCTGACGTCATGGTTTGAGGCCAATGTAGAAGGGTACATAGGCCCGATCAGCTACACCAAGTTTAAAGGCGGGCAATCCAACCCGACCTATAAAATCGAAACGGGGCCGGATGGTTCGGGCGCGAGCTATGTTTTGCGCCGCCAGCCTTTTGGCAAATTGTTGCCAAGCGCGCATGCTGTCGACCGCGAATATAAGGCGATGACGGGGCTGTATCCCACCGGCTTTCCCGTCCCAAAAACATTCGGGCTTTGCGAAGACCCCGAGGTTCTTGGCTCCAAATTCTTCGTGATGAGCATGGCCGATGGGCGCAGCCTTTGGAATGGCGCTTTGCCCAATTGCAGTAAGGGTGATCGCCGCGAAATTTACAATGCAATGATCGACACCATTGCCGACATGCATCTGAAAAACCCAGATGAGATCGGCATGGGTGATTATGGCAAGCCAACCGATTATTGCGCGCGCCAGATCAACCGCTGGACCAAGCAATATAAGCTTTCGGAAACAGAGCATCAGCCGAAGATGGAGCGGCTGATTGAATGGCTGCCTGAGACCATCCCTGCGCAGCATGAAAGCAGCGTGGTTCACGGCGATTACCGGCTCGACAATATGATTTTCCATAAAACCGAGAACCGCGTGATTGCGGTGCTGGATTGGGAGCTGTCGACGCTGGGCGATCCGATTGCCGACTTTGCCTATTTGATGCTGAACTGGCATAATCCTTCGGACGGGCGCGCCGGATTGGCCGACCTCGATTTAGAAGCACTGGGCATTCCGACACAGGCCGAAGCAGTGGAGCGTTATGTCGCGCGGACCGGCTATCCCGTGCCGCCGATGGAATGGTATTTTGCCTACAATCTGTTCCGGCTTGCGGGCATTATGCAAGGCATCAAAAAGCGCGTGATCGATGGCACGGCGTCATCTGCTCATGCCAAATCGATGAGCGACCGCGTTACCCCGCTAATTGAGCGTGCTTATGACTTTGCTGTCGAAGCTGGGATGCCTGAATAACGGCTCGAGGTCATTAACGCAGCCTTGGCGCGGGATTAAAAATCCGCGCTAAAGCTGACCATTGCGCCCACATCTGCAGGCTGATCCGCAAAGTGCCCGGGATTGTGCCGGTAAAATAGGCTTGCCCCGCCCCGCCCTGCGACATTCACGCCGGAACTCGCCCCGAGCATCATCGGTCCGCGCCAAGCGATCTCGCCCATCATCTCGCGCCCTTGCGGGGTGAGATTGATGCGCTGCGTGCTAAAGATCGGGCTGTCACTGGCGTAATCATAGGCCGTGGGCAGCTGCAAATTCAGCCCGCCGCTCATCACTCGCAAAGGCTGGCTGACACGCACGCCCAGCATATCACCCGCAGTCAACGTGCCTGTGCGCGCTGCATCAATGGAAAACGCTTGGCTCATGATACGGCTGCCGGAACCAACCAGACCGCTGTTGCGCGCCATGGTCACACCTTGACGAAAATCTGCGCCAATTTGCCAATTGCCCCGTAAACGCTGCACGAATGCAGCATCTATAAAGGCGGTATTTGCCCCATTGCCGCCAATCGCATCATGCAGATATGCGCCCAGCACTGTGTCGTTTTCGGAAAGCCATGTCAGGCCAAGAACGGCATCGCTGGAACCAAAGCTGCGGTCCAGCGCCATGCCGACACTATGGGTCGGGCGCTTCTCGCGGCTCGGCTCGGTAAAGCCTTCTTCACGGCGGTTACTTCCAAGCCACGCATCGCCGCTTTCGGCAGAAACACTGAGCCCCCAAGGGCCCATTTGCCGCCGCAAAGCCAGCGACATTGTGCTGTCTTGGAAGAAGCCATCATCGCCGCTTGCCGTGCCCGCCAAACGAAATGCCGGCCGGCTGTGACCTTGAAGCTGCGCGACCAGCCCGCTTGCCCCTTCACGGTAAGCAACGCCAAGTTCCAGATCGGGCGCAAGTTTCGCTGCGACCCGGCCCGCCAAAACCTGCGAAAGACGCGCATCATCGCTGGACAATTGCAGCTCACTTGACCAATTGAGGCCAGCGGCACGCGGGCCTTCATCAACCCGAAAAGCCAAGGACACTGCATCAGAGCCCGCCGACAAAGATCGCCCTCTTTGCTCCACCACGCCGCGCAATTTAGGCGCGACATTGGCGCTACGCAATTGGCCGCTGAGATTGTAATTATACGCGCGCTGGTACTGATCGAGTACGATCGTCGACAGAGTTTGCGCGCCCAAAGCATCGCCCATTGCAGATGAGCCGATCACCGCATCATCCGCCAGCCTCAGCACATTGCCTGTGCCCGCCACGGTTGTCGTCCCCGCTGGCGCAAAGGCGGCGGCCAGATCCAAAATGCCGACACCGGCAATTGCATCATCACCTGCAGCGCCAATATCACGAGCACTATCAAGCAAAATCTCAACAATCTCATTTGCAGTAAGATTAGGGAACGCTTGGGCCAATAGAGCTACTGCGCCGGCGACTTGCGGGGCGGAAAAACTGGTTCCTGAAAATAGCGTCACAAAGCGCTGGCCGTTCTCTTCGGTAATGAACAATTCGCCGTCATCATAGACGCAGCATACAGCCTCGCCCCGAGCCAAGATAACCGATGATGCTAGGTCGCCTGCGCGGTTGGAAAAATCAGAGACATTGCCGACCTCATCAACCGACCCGACAATAATCACATTCCCATTGCCCGCCTGCAAAATGCTGCTGGCGAAAGGATCGGGTTGATCAGGATCAATCCCTGCCTCTGTCCCGTCACCGCCATTGCCCGCAGACACCACGATCACAACGCCCGCTGTTGCCGCGCGTCCAACCGCACCCAGCACCACGCTGGAGGCCGCGCCGCCGCCAAGGCTAATGTTGATGACTGTCGCGCCCGATGCAACCGCATGGTCAATGCCTGCAGCAATAGAGCGGTCGTCAAACAAGCAGCCAAGGTTAGCGTCTTCTGGCGTATCAGTCCCGCAGCTGTTCACATCATCGCCGCGAATGGCGAGAATTTGCGCATCAAATGCAATGCCGACAACGCCGGAATTGTCACGCGCAGCGGCTGCAACCAAAGCCACATTGGTGCCGTGATCATCTTCGCCGTCAATCCCGCGATCGGCGACAATGTCGATGGAATCAGGGTGGATGCGGCCAGCAAATTCAGGGCTGTCGCTATCGATGCCAGTATCGATCACTGCAATCACTTCGCCTCCGCCGGTAATCCCATCGGACCACGGCGTAACGGCATTGTGGAAATCGGGCCCGTCGGACCGGCGAAATTCTGCGGTATCAAAATTGCTGGCGGGCGTTGGTGTCGGCGTAGGAGTAGGTGTGGGAGTGGGCGTCGGGGTTGGTGTCGGGGTTGGTGTCGGTGCAGGCGCAGGCGCGCTAACGACAGGCGCACCGCCCCCACCACCGCCGCAAG
>JALZVZ010000349.1 GCA_023299945.1 Altererythrobacter sp.
GGGTCGACCACCGTTAGGCCTTCAACCGCAGACAGCACCGAAATCGCCGGCGTAATCATGCTGTCGCCGTAGAAAAGCGATGTAGCAAATACACCTAGCAGCAACGCAATCCAGCCATATTTGGATTTATTGAGCTGCCCCGAAATCAGCGCCACAAGCGCAAGGCTGCCGCCCTGCCCCTTATTATCGGCACGCATCAGGATCGTGACATATTGGATCGCCACCACCAGCACCATCGACCAGAAAATCAGGCTGATAACGCCCAGCACATGGGCATTGTCGAGCTGGACGTTGGAGCGCCCCACAAAGGTTTCGCGAAAAGCGTAAAGCGGGCTGGTTCCGATATCGCCAAAAACGATACCGATCGCGCCGACAGCCAATGCGGTCTTGCCCGATTTGGCGCCAGTGCTGGGGTGTGTTTGACCATGTGCCGGGCTTTGCCCCTGCCCAGGTCCAGCTGGCGCTGTAGAATCACTCATTGGTGGAGGATTTCCCGAATATTGCCCGGTACTGCCCGTGTGGCCCGAAATGCGAATGGCCAAGGGGTTCCGAATGAACCGATCAGCATCGCGAAGGCGCGCCAACTAGCACCGCGAACCCGCCCCTGCAACCGTCGCAGCGCTAACGACTTTATTCCGACTGTTGCACAGGAGCCTCAGCAGCTCCCGCAGGCGCTGGAGGACCTTGGACACCGGATTGCGCCAGCATCGCATCGAGGCGCTGAAGGCGAACCTCCAATTCCTCGCGCCATGTCGCATCCTCTGGTGCATTGGCAAGCATATCGGCCCACACACCGCGCGCCTCACCTGGACGGCCTGAGCGCAGCAAAGCCACACCAAGGTAATAGGCAATTCCCGGATGGCCGGGAGCCGCCGCATCAGCCTTGCCGTAAGCGTATAGCGAAGCAGGCGTCAGCTGCCCCTCGGCATGTTCAACCAGCGCATTGGCGAGCGCGAGCCAGCCCTCGGCATGATCGGGGTTGTTGGCCAAACCCCCGCGCAAGAGCCCTGCGGCATCGGCAAACCGTCCGCGCCGCGCAAAACCATCGGATGTCACCAAATAAGGGGGAGGTTGAATGTCGGGATTGAACAAAGCGCGCCGCGCCGTGACCATCGCCTCGCCCGATTCCTGTTTGGAGGCTGCAATGCCTTCTTTGGGTGCGCCCGGCATCTCTGGTGCGGCTTGGGTTGCATATCCAGCAAGGCCGAACACCAGCACTGCGGCAAACAAAGTCCATCCGCGCCGCTCCAACCGTAAGGCAAACACCGCAAGGGCAAATGCAGCTAAAGCGAGAACAATAATCGGAAACCAGCTCATGTTGCCTCTCCCGCATTTTTGGGTTTGCGGCCAATCCTGCTCCACAAAATACCGCCCGCAATCAGCAGCAACACCAGCGGCACGGCAAACAGCGGCCAAGTGGTGGAGCTGACGGTGGGCGCGTAGCTGACATAATCACCGTAACGCTGAACCAGCCAAGCGCGGATCGCCTCAGGCTCTTCACCGGCCGCAATGCGGCTGCGGACCTGATGCCGCATATCGCCCGCCATCGGCGCGTCACTGTCGGCAATCGACTGTGACTGGCATTTGAGGCAGCGCAAGGTGTGCATCAAAGCCAGCGCGGCGGCTTCTTGGGCAGGGTCTGAAAGCTGCTGATAGGCAAGCGGTGCAGGCGGCAAAGACTGCTGCGCAAGCACAGGAGAGACACAAAGCGCCGCGATGAAAAGGATTAAAGCTCTCATTTCGCTTCCTCCAGTTTTTGCAGCAATTTGGGTACATCGCCCGCACGCACATCGCCAATATGCTGATGGCGAATGATGCCCTGACCATCGATTACAAAGGTTTCAGGCACGCCGGACGATCCAATCTCAAGTTGGATGACCGACAAATCATCGGCGCCAATGCGCGAATAAGGATTGCCATGCTGCGCCAAAAAACGCGCCACATCCTGCGGCCGATCACGAATAGCCACGCCGACGATATCGACGCCGGCATCTTTCAGGCGCTCCAAATGCGGAGCCTCGGCGATGCAAGGCAGGCACCAGCTGGCCCATATGTTGAGCAGCTTGGGCTTGCCGTCTTTAAAGTCTGCCAGCGAAGCACCTGGCTGCCCCAAATTGGCAGGCCTCAGATCAAATGCAGGCAAAGGCTTGCCGAGCATCTGACTTTCAACAAACTCATTTTTGGGCTGCGTCAATTGATAACCTGCTAGTCCTGCAAACAGAGCAAACAGCATGAGCGGTATCCACAGAGTAAGGCGCATTATGCAGCTTCCTCAAACGAGCGTCGCTGGGCAATTGCGCGCTTCACCACACGGCGTTTCAAATCGGTCTTAACGCGCCCGATAATCGCCAGCACGCCGCCAAATGCAATCAGCAATCCACCATACCAGATGAAGGTCACAAATGGCTTCCACCACAGGCGCAATTGCCAGCGGCCATCTTCGGCTTGATTGCCGACAACGGCGTATAATTGCCCGTCCCAGCGGGTGAGCAATGCGCTTTCCGTGGTTTCCTGCGGCGGCGCCCAGAAATTGCGCGATTGCGGCGCCACGATAACTGGTTTTTCATTGCCGCGGCTGACGAGCAATTTTGCTTCGAGCGCGGTCCAATTGGGGCCAGCGACGGGATCAACGCTTTCCAGCGTAATGTTCCAATCACTCAATTGTTCAGTGGCACCAGGCGAGACTGCCGCCAGCTTTTCCTGCGTAAAGGCGCTTTCGCTCGCCATGCCAAACAATGCCACCGCAATGCCGAAATGCGCGCAGACCATGCCCCATGTCGCAATCGGTACACGGCGCAAATTACGACCGCGCAGGGGCAGGAAGCTGGCGACGGCCAAACCGCCCGCCAGTGTTAGGCCGATCCATGCCAGAACGCTCATATCGCCGAGGAAATATACCGCAGCGGCCAAAACAATCAGGATCGCAGCTATGACCAAAATCGGCATTTTCAGCCGTTCCCAGCTGTCTCCGCGCCAACGCAGCAGCGGGCCAACCGCCATCACCAGCAACATCGGCACCACGAAAATCGCGCCAACCGGATTGAAATATGGCGGGCCGACAGACACGCGCACGTCAAATGCTTCGGTCAGCAGCGGATAAAGCGTACCGAGCAGCACAATCCCAAGGATCGCCGACAGCATGACATTGTTGAACACCAGCGCACCTTCGCGGCTCCATGCTTTGAAGCGCGTGCCCTCTGTGACCGAACCCGCACGCAGGCCGAACACCGCTAGCGCGCCGCCGATGTACAAGATCAGCAGAAACAAGATGAAGCTGCCCCGCTCAGGATCGACCGCAAAGGCATGAACGCTGGTGAGGATACCGGAGCGCACAAGGAAAGTGCCCAGCATGCTCATCGAAAATGCGACCACGCCAAGCATGATCGTCCATGTTCGTAAAGCATCGCGCGCGGCCAAAACGCTGGCAGAATGCAGCAATGCTGTCGCAGCAAGCCACGGCATAAGTGAAGCGTTCTCAACCGGATCCCAGAACCACCAGCCGCCCCAGCCCAGCTCGTAATAGGCCCAGTAACTGCCCGCCGTAATCCCCAAAGTCAGGAACACCCAAGCGCCCAGCACCCATGGCCGCATAACGCGCGCGAATTCCGGCGTTACTTGGCGGGTGAGCAATGCTCCCACCGCAAAGCTAAACGCAACCGACAGGCCGACATAGCCGAAATACAGCGTAGGCGGATGGAAAGCGAGGCCGATATCTTGGAGCAGCGGGTTGAGGCCCTGCCCTTCAATCGCAGGAATGGGCAGGCGTTCAAACGGGTTGGAGCTGAGTAGCAGGAAGGCGTAAAACCCCAGAGCGACAAAACCCTGCGATGCCAATGTGGCCTGCATGGTCTTTTCCGGCAGCCGTTTTTCAATCAATGCAATCAGCGCGCCCGCCATCGCCATGACAGTGACCCAGAGAAGCATAGAGCCCTCGTGATTGCCCCAAGCACCCGACAGCTTAAAAATCAGCGGCTTCATCGAATGAGAATTGGTCGCCACCAGCTTCACCGACAGATCAGTGACTGCAAACACCCACAGCAACATGGCAAAGGCGAACATCGCCAGCACGCCTTGGACAATCGCGGCAGGGCGTACCAATGCCGCCAGCTCGCCCGTTGCCTCGCGCTGCGCGAGCGCCCCGCCCAGCAATTGGAGCAGAGCAAGTGCAGCACACAACCAAAGCGCGGCAAGACCAAGTTCAGCGAGCATTGCGTTCTATTCCAATCCCATGGTGGTTTCTTCGACCATTTTGGCGGCCTGATGCTGGCTCATCTCTTCCAGCTCTTTCGGCACGTAATTCTCATCATGCTTCGCCAACAAATTATCCGCCACGAACACGCCTTTTGCATCCATGCTACCATCGGCCACTACGCCAGAATTTTCGACGAACAGATCGGGCAAAATACCAGTGTATAAGACCGGTACGCGCGCCTCTTTCTGGTCGGTAACCACAAAGGACACGGTCACACCGTCGCCCAATGTTTTGATCGAGCCTTCTGCCACCATACCGCCCAAACGGATCGCCTGGCCAACGGGCGGAGGAGCGGCGACAAATTGATCGGGCAGATAGAAATAATTGGCTTGATTGCGCAGGCCCCACGAGGCCAGCAGGCCAGCACCGATCAATGCGACCAACGCCAATGTTACCAACACCAATCGCTGGTGCTTGGGTTTGAACCCTTTGCTAACATCATTCTCGCTCATTTGCGTGTCACCTTATCGCGCACTTTGCCGCGGACCTTGTCTCTGCGCTTTTCAGCGCTGCGCATTGTTTGCCAAGCCCATACAGCCATCGCCAGCGTACCGGCTATTCCGACCACATAGGCGGCGACAACAAAATCCCATTGGTTTAAATTCTCGCGGATCATGCCGCCTCCATCGCTTTACGGCGCAGGCGCGCCTCAGCTTGAAAATCAGCGAGCAATGCGCGCATTCGGGCCAGAACCACACCGCCAAACAATAACGAGAAGCCAAGCACAGCAATCAGTAGCGGAACCAAAAAGGCCAGATCAATCGCGCTTTTGCCAACGGTAATACTGGGCGGTTGGTGGAGAGAATTCCACCACACGACGCTGCGGTTGATGATCGGAATATTGATCGCGCCGATAAGCCCGAAGATTGCCGGTATTTTATACGATCCGCCATCGCGCGCGCTCGCCTGCGCCAAAGCGATATAGCCTGCATAGAGGAATAATAGCACCAGCATGCTGGTCAGCCGCCCGTCCCACACCCACCATGAGCCCCATGTCGGACGGCCCCAAATGGAGCCTGTCGCAAGGCAAATCGCGGTAAAGACCATGCCCGGCACAGCAGAAGCGCGCGCCGCCAATGCAGCCAAGGGGTGCTTCCACACAAGGTAAACAAGGCTGGATATTGCAATCGCGGTCCACCCGCCCATCCCCAGCCAAGCGGCAGGCACATGGATAAATAGGATCCGCACAGTCTCGCCCATTAAGCGGTCAGGCGGCACATAAAACAGGCCCCAGACCAGCGAAAGCGCGACCAATACCAAGCCGCTCACCAGCAGCAATGGCGTGAGCCAGCTGGCTAGCTTTAAGAAGCGCGTAGGATTGGCAAAAGCATGCATGTCACAAAACCGTTCGGGCAACCTGTATCACAGGCGGAGGAACAAGGGCTATTACAGGCCCACCCCTCCTCCGCAAGACTGCAAAAAAGTCAATGTTGAGGCCTCAATTGCGAAGCCTCGGCGATCAGCGACCGATCAATGTTTGCGCCATCTTATCAGCAATGACGTCAGAAGGAAGGCTGCTTTTGCTTGCCTCCGCCCATATTTCTTCGAGCCTTGCAGGAATTTGCGCAATGCGCGCATGCACATCCTCGATTTTGCACGGCACACCATCGCGCCGGCACAGATATTCCGTCGCCACGCTGATGATACCGCCAGCATTGATCACATAATCCGGCGCGTAGAGAATATCGCGCTCCGCCAACAAAGCACCCTGCCCAGCGCGAGCAAGCTGGTTGTTTGCACCGCCTGCAACAATAGTGGTGCTCAGCTGAGGGATGCTATCCTCGTTCAAAATCGCACCCAATGCATTGGGGCTAAGCACGTCGCATGTCGTGGAAAGGATCGCATCGGGAGCGACGACTTCGCCGTCCAACTCATCCGCAAGCGCCTTAACACCGTCCTGATTGATGTCTGCCAGCGTCAAACGCGCCCCATCCTTCGCTGCCAAGCGGGCAACGCCGCCGCCGACGCTGCCAGTGCCCTGAATTGCGATATGCACATCTTTGAGGCTATCGTGCCCCAATTTATGACGCACAGCGGCTTTTATGCCTTGGTAGATGCCAAGCGAAGTGGATGGCCCCGGATCGCCGCCGCCAGTGGAGCCTGCTGCAATTGGCAGGCCGGACACGTAAGAAGTGCGCTGCGACATGGTGACAATATCGCCTTCACTAATGCCAACATCGGCAGCGGTCACATATTGCCCGCCCAATGCCTCTACCTTGTCAGCAAAGGCGTGGAGCATCGCATCCGTCTTTGTCCTGTCCTTATCGGCGAGGATCACCGCCTTGCCCCCGCCCATAGGCAGACCGGCCATCGCGTTTTTATAGCTCATCCCGCGGCTAAGGCGCAGCGCATCGCGCATCGCATCCTTAGGCTGGGCATAATGCCACACGCGCGTTCCGCCAGCGCCGGGCCCAAGGTGGGAGGAATGGACAGCAATAATCGCGGTTAAGCCGCGCGCCTCATCGCGCACAAGCTGCACCAGCTCATGATCGTCATAATCCGGTTCTGTCCAAAACGCCGTCATTTGGTCTGCCCCATATTTGGCCCCAGAAGGGGGTATTTGCGGGGCCAAAACAGGCCAAGAGAAGAAAAGTGGGGCGATCGACGGGACTCGAACCCGCGACCTCCGGCATCACAAGCCGGCGTTCTAACCAACTGAACTACGATCGCCACATAGCTTGACTGCTGCAAAGCAACCAGTTCCTTCACGCACCGCGCTGGAAGCGCTCAATACGTCGCTCAGTCGCGGCGTCAAGCTGCTCCTAAAGCGGAGCGAGCCAATTGCATAATGCGTTGCCTTTGGGAAGCGAAAACTGCGCAAAACGCATTGCAGCGCAAGATTATTTCGTGCTTGCTCTTGGCGCGGCGATTGCGCAAGTTAGTTGCATGGCTGGATCTGGAGAATCCTCTGACGCAATTTTGCGCCGCTTAGATGGCGTTAAGCGTGTGCCAACCGGCAGGGCCGAGGTTTTCGTAAAAGACGCATTTCTGCCCGCCAATCTGTGCGCAGAAATCATCCGCCTAATCGACCTTGACCGCCGCCCCTCCACGCTGGCCGACCATAATGGCGATGCTGGTTTTCGCACCAGTGAAACTTGCGATCTATCGCCCGATAATGCTGCGGTGAAGGATGTTGAGGCGAGGTTGTTCAAATTTACCCAGATCGACCCTGCCCATGGTGAACCCCTGCAAGGGCAACGATATGAGGTGGGTCAAGAATTCAAGCAGCACACCGATTGGTTCAATCCCGATGGCGAGGATTGGGAGCAGTTTTGCAGCGTTTCGGGCCAGCGCACATGGACCTTTATGATCTATCTTAACACCGTGGAGGCAGGCGGCGCGACGCGTTTCAAAGCGCTCGGCAAGAAATTCCAACCCACAGTGGGCAAGATTTTAGGTTGGAACAATCTCACCCCTGACGGCCACGGCAATGTAAACACGCTGCACCATGCGATGAAAGTGCGTAAGGGCGTGAAATATGTGATCACGAAGTGGTACAGGGAAAGGCCTTGGGGATGAGCAGTTCCGAACCTTCAGTCCTTGGTATTTGCAATTCTAACCGCCACAATTTTTCCAAATTGCCGGCAAGTGAGATAGAGATTGTTGCGGGACACGGGGTCAAAGGTGATGCGCATTCAGGGATAAATGTCCAGCACCTGTCTCGTGTACGCGCGAACCCAAATCAACCCAATTTGCGACAGGTTCATCTGATCCATGCCGAATTGTTTGATGAACTGCGCGGCAAAGGGTTCTCGCTACGGCAAGGTGATTTGGGCGAAAATATTCTTACGCAAGGCGTTGATTTGCTGGCGCTGGGGAGAGGCGCAGTCCTTGAAATTGGGCATTACGTGAAGCTGGAGGTGACCGGCCTTAGAAACCCTTGCGCACAAATCGACAACTTCATGCCTGGCCTTCTCAAGCAGGTCCTTCACAGAACATCTAGCGGCCTAGTCCGCAAGGCTGGGATCATGACAGTGGCCCTAACAGATGGGACCATCAAACCAGGCAATTTGATCAAGGTGCGACCGGCGTCGGGCCCCCACATTCCATTGGAACGCGTCTAAACAAAAAAGGCGGCCCATCCCTGGACCGCCCCTTTAATCGCATAGCTGTAAAAGCTTATTTCTTGAGCGAAAGCCCACCAAAGCGCTTGTTGAACTGAGCAACACGGCCGCCTTCTTGGATTTGCTTCTGACCGCCAGTCCAAGCTGGGTGGCTTGTGGGGTCAATATCGAGGGTCATTGTATCGCCCTCTTTGCCCCAAGTGGAGCGTGTTTGAAACTCAGTGCCATCAGTCATTTTGACGTTGATGGTGTGATATTCAGGGTGGCCTTCGGCTTTCATATTCTTAGTCCTTCAAAGCTGTTGCCCGGTTCCGACCGGACTAGCTGATAAAATGAGAAGCCGCGCAATTAACGCGCCGCTCCTAAATTGCAAGATAATTCCCGCTCGTGCTGCGGCAAATTGGTCGTTATTTAGGCGGATCGCCAATCATTGCGGTAAACTCGGCCTGACAGGTGGTTTTGCCCTCAACGCTGGCCGTGCCTTTGAATTTATAGACGCGGCTGCGTTTTTGGACGAATTCCACATTCAGATCGAGCAGGCAGCCCGGTGTCACAGGCGCACGAAATTTTGCGTTTTCAATGCCCATGAAAAACACCAGCTTGCCCGTGCCGGCCAGTTCCAGCGTCTCAATCCCCAAAATGGCAGCAGCTTGCGCCATCGCCTCAACCTGAAGAACGCCCGGCATAATCGGTGCGCCAGGGAAATGCCCTTGAAAAAACTCCTCATTAAACGAGACAGCTTTTACCGCATGGATGCTTTCGCCCAGGTCAATCGCTTTGACCTTATCGACCAATAGCAGGGGATAACGATGCGGCAGCGCCTTCAGAATGCGCGCAATATCATAGCTGAATTCCCCGCCATCAGCGGCTGTGTCATCACTCATCACAATCCCCCGTTTGCGCCTGAATTAGCGGCCCGATGGAGCAGGAGCTGGCGGCGCTGCTTGCGCGGCTTGCTGCTGCTGGATCGCTTGAGCTGTGATCAGCGCCTGCTGGATTTGCTGATAGGTTGCAATCGAGTCGCGGCGCGGCTGATAGCCTTGTTGGGGTACGATCTGCACGGCTGGAACGCGGGTGTTGAGTGCTGCGGAAACCTGCTGAGTGATGCTGGCAGCCGGCGGCGCGTAAACCACGGCTTCTGGCGCGACAATCATGTCAATTCCCAATTGCTGCGCCACTTGCTGGACAGACGCGCCATATTGCGCAAGAATTTGCTCCACCGCGTAAACGCGGGCGAGATCAACCTGTCCGCTCAACTGGCCCACTTCTTGTTCAATCGCGGAGATGCGCGTGAATTGCTGCGTGCCTTGCGCAGCTTTCTGCTCTGCATCGTCCAGTTGCTTGTCACCATTGGTATCAAGCTGCTGCAGCAATGTTTGGCGCTCTTGCGAGCGTGCCTGAATGGTGTCGATTTGCGGCTTATAAGTCGTGCCGATCTGCTGATAGGCGGTCTTAAAAGCTGTTGTATTGATGATCGCCAGCGGCGCATTCACCGTTGCGATCTTACCTTCAACCTGTGCGGCCGCGGGCACGGCTGCAACAGCAGCGGTCGCAAGGCTCAAAGCGGCGAGAGTTTTCGAGATAAAAGTCATTAGAATTGTGTTCCTACGTTGAAGGAGAAGCGTTTCTCTTCGTCGCCCTCAACCGATTTGAGGATATGCGCGAAGTCGATCCGGAATGGACCGAAGGGTGAGTTCCAATTGACGCCAACGCCCACCGCAATCCGCGGGCTGGGTGAATTTCCAAGAAAGACTTCTTGGAACGGCGCCAGCAATAGCTGTGATGAGTTGGCCGTCACGCCATCGGCTGCGATGGGGTTCAGCGTGCTTATAGTGGTTTGCGTACCATCGTCTGCGGTAACAATTTCCGTGAAGATCGGATTGCCATCGACATCGCGGTTCAATACTCCATCGGGGAAGCTCTGAAGGTCAGGACGATCCAAACCGAACAACGCGCCAACATCAAGGAATACAGACGGACGCAGGCCGAGCTCGCGCGCGCCAGTACCCAGCGGTATTTCAACCTCTGCACGGCCAAGATAAAACGCGCGGCCTCCCAGTGCATCATCGCGCACTAGGTTGCGATCACCTGCCAAGACTTCTTCTAAAGTTTGGCCTTGCTCCAAGCGAATGATACGCGGGCCAATACCGCGAATATCGAAACCGCGAATTTGCCCTTCACCAAGGAAGAAACGGTCCGTCAGCAAGACATCGTCGCCGCCCGTATTGCCGCTGCCTCCGCCATAGGATGCGATCCAGCCGCCCTCTGCCGTCAACGACCCAATAAAGCCGGAGCCAATATTGAAATATTTTGCCGCTTTGCCCCGCATCCGGCCATATTTAACCGACCCACCCAGCCCTGCGATGTCGGCTGTGACCGAGATGGATTCGCCGCGCGTTGGACGCAGGCGGCTGTTCAATGTGTTGTAATTGAGGCTGAGCCCAAAAATCGAACTGGTGCGCTTGCCAACTGCCTCACAAAGGAAGCGGCCAGCAATCGCTGGCTCACATGTCGTAACGCCGTCACCATCGAAATCGCGGAAAAACGCGCTCTCTTCGACGCTAACATCATCCAAATTAAGCGTGTAGCTAGCAACCAGCGACAAAAACTCGCTTAGCGGGACGCCTGCTCGCGCAGAGAAACCAGTGGTCGATTGCTCGTATGTTCCGATGCCCTGATTGAAGAAATCATTGTCAAAATCTCGGCGAAAAACATCAATTCCAGCCGAAATATTGCGGTCAAACACATAAGGGTCTGAGAAGCTCAGCTGCGCGCTTTGCGAGAATCGCGAATAATTCAGGCTGGCGCCGATTGTCTGACCGCGCCCACGGAAATTGCGTTGGCGAATGGAGGCGGAAAGAATGAAGCTCTCCAGCGAAGAGAAACCTGCTGACAATTGCAATTCGCCGGTCGGCTGCTCTTCGACGTTAGCCTCAAGAACAATCCGGTCAGGCGCGCTGCCCTCGATCTGATTGACTTCAAAGTTCTCTTGGAAATATCCCAGCGAATTGATCCGTGCTGTGGTCCGCTGAACCTGCAACGAGTTAAATGCATCGCCTTCGCTAATGCGGAACTCGCGCCGAACAACTTTATCCTGTGTGAGCGTATTGCCGTTCACATCAACCCGCTCAACATAAACACGCGGAGCCTCACGAATGGTGAATTCCACATTCATCGTCAGCGTTTCTTTTTTGCGGGTAAAGCGCGGAGAAACATCAGCAAAAGCGTAACCAAATGTACCGGCCAATTCCGACAATTGCTCAACTGTGTCCTCAACGCTTTTCGCATTGTACCAGTCACCGGTTGCCATCGGCAAATTGCCGGACATCCGGTCGCTGTCGAAATCACGCAATTGGCTGTCCACCGAGACATCGCCAAATTTGTAGCGCTCGCCCTCTTCCACCACATAGGTGATGATGAAGTCTTTTTTATCAGGCGTCAGTTCCGCAACAGCCGAAACAACACGGAAATCGGCATAACCTTCAGTCAGATAAAACTGACGCAATTTTTGTTGGTCGAACGCCAAACGATCTGGATCATAGCTGGTGTTGGAACTGAAGAAGCGGGTGAAGCGCGATTCCTTGGTGACCATTTCACCGCGCAAATCGCTATCGGAAAATTCTTCATTGCCGATAATATTGATTTGGCGAACCTTGGATTTAGGCCCTTCATTAATCTCAAAAACAATATCGACGCGGTTCTGCGGCAATTGAACCATCTTGGGCTCAACTGAGGCGGCAAAGCGGCCTTGCCGCTTGTACAGTTCAATAATGCGGGAAACATCCGCGCGCACTTTAGAGCGGGTGAAGATTTGCCGCGCAGAGAGTTTGATCTCTGGCACAATCTTATCGTTCTTAATCCGTTTATTGCCTTCCAAAACGATGCGGTTGATCACTGGGTTTTCGGTGACCGTGATCACAACATTGCCAGCATCATTGCGGATCGAGAAGTTGGAGAACAACTCTGTCGCGCCCAAATCCTTCAACGCGCCATCGGCAGCCGCCGAAGTGTAGGTCTGCCCTACCCTCAGGCGGATATAGCTGAGGATCGTTTGCTGCTCTAGGCGCTGCGATCCCACAATCGCGATGGAGCGAATGACATTAGCAGCAGGAACGGGCGCAGTTGCAGGCGCTTCAGCAGTCGCTTCCTCCTGCGCATTCACACTAACCGGCAAGCCAGCAAGAATGCTAGATCCGAGCAGCAGCGCCACCATGCGTCCAGCGGGCAATATTGAGCGTGCGCCCGCTTGTTTGTGATCAATCATCGACAATTCGTTCCCGTCCAAACTTAATTTACCGGTCCCGCCAAGCCCCATGGCGCATTACTTATACGAAGGCATTGGCGTATCCCCTCGCCATTGCCTGATGGTTGGCGCGCAATCAAGCGGTGTCCCCGCTAAAGCGCGCCAGCCTTGCGTCCTTTCCCCCGCTAACTCCCAAACAGAGGGAGCGAGACAAGATCATTGAACGTTACGACCACCATGAAAAGCAGCACAAAAGCCATTCCGCCTTTGTAAGCCCATTCCATGGTTCGCGGCCCTACTGGCTTCCGGCGAACAGCCTCTGCCACATAAAAAGCCAGATGTCCGCCATCGAGCGCTGGGATTGGCAGCAAGTTAATGAATGCCAAATTAAGCGATATGAGAGCGGCGAACTCGATAAAGGCGTTTGGCCCTAGGCTCATGCGCTCTCCAGAATATTTTGCGATCTTGATCGGACCGCCCAATTCCTTGATCGATCGCTCGCCAAACACAATCTGCTTTATGCCGGTGACCATCATATTGACCAAATCCCAGCAGCGTTCCGCCGCCAAAGGGATTGTCTGGGTTAGCGGCACATCTTCAAAGACGTAGCTTATCTCGGCAGGTGCAATACCGATCCGGCCCAAGGTCCCTTTATTACCAAAACCATCTTCTTCCTCGACACTGCCAATTGTCATTGGGAATGTTAACTTTTCATCGCCCCGCTCCGCCGTGATCACAATATCCTTGCCAGGATATAGTGCGACTTCTTGCAAAATGTCTGTGAAGGTTTCGACCTTGGCATCGCCGATGGCGACCAGTTGATCACCCTTTTGCATGCCAGCCTCGCGAGCTGGTGATACCTCCGCAAAAGCTCCAATCTGTGTTGAGCCTTCAGGATTTTCGACTGTCGGATTGCCGAGTATGGCGAAAAACGCTGCGAATATACCAATCGCCACCACCAGATTGGTGACCGGCCCGGCCAGAACAATCAAAGCGCGCTTCCACAAGCTAGCATGCTGGAAGCTGCCATTGCCCTTTTCAGCCGGATTATCAGCTGGCGCGTCCGGATCAGGAATGCTTGCGGGGTTCATATCGCCCTTAAACTGAACATATCCGCCCAAAGGAATCGCTGAAAGCCGCCACCGTGTGCCGCGCTTATCCGTGCGCCCGATGATTTCTTTGCCCATACCTACCGAGAAAATATCCGCGCCCACACCCAGCCAGCGCCCGACGAGATAATGGCCCAGCTCATGCACAGTGATGAGCGGCCCCAGCACCAGCAAAAAGCCGATGATATACATCCAAAAGGGAGGGGATTCTAACAAGTTAAATTGTCTCCAAAATTGCAGCTGCCTGCGCTCTTGCCTCACCATCGAGGGCAAGGACATCATCGAGCGATGCCGGCTTAGGCGCGCTGTAGCGGGTTAGCGCTTGCTCTACCACTGCGGCAATATCGGTGAACCTTATCTGACCGCCTAAGAACGCCGCAACAGCCACTTCATTGGCCGCGTTTAGCGTAGCGGGAGCGCCGCCGCCCGCTGCAATCGCATCACGAGCAAGGCGGGTTGCGGGAAAGCGCACTTCATCAGGCGCAAAGAAACTAAGCTCGCCAATGCTCGGCAAATCCAACGGCTCCATCGGCGTATCCATGCGCGCTGGATGCGCCAAACAGCTGGCAATCGGCACGCGCATATCGCTGGGGCCAAGCTGCGCCAAAGTCGATCCATCGCGGTATTCGACCATGGAATGAATGACGCTTTGCGGGTGAACAACGATTTTGAGACGCTCTAGTCCGACAGGAAAAAGGTGATGCGCCTCAATATATTCAAGGCCCTTATTCATCATCGTCGCGCTATCGACGCTGATCTTTGCGCCCATGTCCCAATTGGGATGCGCAACCGCCTGTTTAGGGGTCGCAGCGGCCAATTGATCGGCGCTCCACTCGCGAAAAGGCCCTCCGCTAGCGGTCAAAGTAATACGCGCGACATCGCTCAAAGAATTACCAGCAAGGCATTGAAATATAGCGTTATGCTCTGAATCAACAGGCAGCAATGTCGCGCCATATTGCGCCACTGCTGCTGTCATGACGTCACCGGCGGAGACAAGCGCCTCTTTATTGGCCAGCGCAATCGCCCCGCCCTGCTGAATCGCCGCCATAACCGGCGCAAGACCGGCACAGCCAACGATCGCTGCAAGAGTGATATCGGCCGGCCGCGCCGCAGCTTCTACCAATGCTTGAGTGCCGCCTGCGCATTCAATACCGCTACCGGCAAGCGCATCGCGCAATGCAGGCAATTTCGCTTCATCGCCCACCACCGCCAACTTTGCGCCAAATTCGCGGGCTAGTTTGGCCAGGTCAGCTGCATTGGTGTTCGCGGTTAGAGCCTCAACCTTCCAATCAGCGGGACTGCGGCGGATCAAGTCGAGCGTGGATGCACCCACTGAGCCCGTTGCGCCGAGGATGGTGATTGAGCGGGTCATTAGGAATAAATCACAGAAAGTTACGGGTCAGAGCGACCACAAAGAACACCGCGAGAAAACCATCGAGCCGGTCAAACAATCCGCCGTGCCCTGGGATCAAATTGGACGAATCTTTAACGCCCGCCTTGCGCTTCATCCAGCTTTCGAAAAAGTCGCCAGCCTGCGCCAATATGGCGATTAAGATACCTGCGGCGATGATTCCGAGAATATTCATAGCCGACAGGCCATCCGGCGACGCTGGACCGAACAGCTCTCCATCTGGGAAGAAGTATTGCACGCACAGCGCCACGATTGTGGTAGCAAGCGCGCCGCCGCCCAGCCCCGCCCAAGTCTTAGATGGGCTTATGCTGGGCGCAATCTTTGGGCCGCCAAT
>JALZVZ010000350.1 GCA_023299945.1 Altererythrobacter sp.
CGGATGCTGAAGCGCATGAAGGCGGGCAAACTCATTCAAAATGCACCTGGCGACAAACCTTGCAAAGACTACGCTGCGGGAAAGGTCGAGGACATCGAGAAGCGCCTGATGAAAGAGCAAGGTGAAACGCAATGAGCACCAGTTGGAAGCTAACCGGATTTGCCCCAAAGGCAGCGGTGCAAGAGGCGCTGCTCACCCATGATGCGCTGGAGGAATGGGATTACAACCTCGTCATTTCGGGCCGCGAAATTGCCGAGGACAAGCCCGATGATTGGGTGCTGGAGGCGTGGTATCCAGCCCAGCCAGGCGATGAACAAACGCAGGCCCTGGCGCAGCTATTCTCAGGCATACCTCCCAGTTTCACAACCGAACAATTGGCCGATGCAGATTGGCTGACCCTCAGCCAGCAAGGCGTTGAACCAATCCATGCAGGCCGGTTTTACGTCCATACACCCGATCACGCGCCTGATCCGGCCAAAGTCAATCTGGTCATTCCGGCAAGCCAAGCCTTTGGCACGGGACAGCATGAAACCACTGCAGGATGCTTAAAAATTCTCCATACGATGCGTAGCGGAGGCGTAGCCGCACGCAATATTGCCGACATTGGAACAGGCACAGGATTGCTCGCTTTTGCTGCGATGAAACTTTGGCCGAGCGCTCTTGCCACCGCTTCTGACATTGATCCAGTTTGTACCGGCGTAGTCGAAGATAATGCCGCGTTAAACGGCATGAAAATGGGAGCAAAAACTGGCGCACTTACAATGGTGATCGCAGACGGGATGGAGCACCCATTGCTGAAAGCGCGGGGGCCATTTGATGTGCTGCTCGCCAATATTTTGGCAGGCCCCTTGGTTGATCTCGCACCCAGTTTTGCAGAGGCGATAACGCCGGGCGGGCATTTGGTTTTGGCGGGGCTTTTGACCCAGCAAGAACCCGATGTTCGGCGCGCTTACCGGCGTCAAGGCTTTCGCCTTTCTGCCCGTCTTATCAATGGTGATTGGTCGATATTATGGCTGCGCAAAAGACGGTAATGCGCCGGATCATTTGGGCCGCAAAATGGATCGGTGCTGCGCTAGCAATAGTGGTCGCTGCCTTCTTTTTGAGCGCTTGGATCGGCTCCAGCATTCCCCGCAATTCGACTTGGGAAGAACCCGGCCCCAACGCTTCTGGCGGGGTCACAATCATGCTGGAAACCAACGGCGTGCACACCGGTATCATCATGCCGCTGGTTACGCCCCAGCATGATTGGCGAACGTATTTTCCGCAACAGCATCTCGGCAATCCCAGCCGCCCTTACACTCATGTCTCGGTTAGTTTTGGTGAACGCGAAGTCTTCCTCAATACGCCCAGACTGCGAGATATAAAACCAGGAACAGCTTTGGTCGCAGCGATAGGAGGTGACGGATTGTTGCACGCCTCGCATTACGTGCGCCCTGCCCCTGCCGATGATGTCCGCGAGCTTACCGTAACTGAGCGCGAATATGGGCGCCTTGTCAAAGCGATTTCAGCACAAATGGAGCCATCACAAGGCCGCCAAATTCCTGGGCGCTATGACACTCATGATGCTTTCTATGATAGCGATCTGACCTATCATCTTGGCCACACATGCAACCAATGGACAAGCAATATGTTGGCCGCAGCGGGCATCAAAACAGGCTGGTGGACACCCTTGTCTGGCGGGGTGATGAAATGGGTTGATCCAGCAAATTAACCGCCGTGATATTCCGCAATTGCAGCGACCACGGCATGCATCATATCCATACGCTGCGGCACGGGCGCTTTGGTGTTCCCAATCAGCACAGCGACGGCATAGCGCGCACCGTCTGGAGCGGTCAGAATACCGACATCATTATAGCCGGTTTGCTCGCCCATCACGCCCGGCGGGACGATATCCAGCACTTGTCCGGTGCCGGTTTTATGCGCGATTTGCCACCCTTCTGGCAGGCCGCCTTTGAGCCGGTTCGGCCCGCTTTTTGCATCCCGCATTAGGCCCAGCAAAGTGGCAGTGGATGCCTCTGTCAAAAGCTCGCCATCGGCCAGTTTCACGAGCGCCTGCGCCATCGCAAGCGCGGTGGCTCCATCGACCGGATTGCTCACATAATCGTCGAAAATCTCGCGACGCTTGCCATGCGGCACGGTCTTGCGCACTTCGAAAAACGTCTTGCCCAAAGAGTAACTTTGATCCCATTCTAGACCGGCAAGCTGCGACTGCATAATCCGCTCGCCCGGGCCAAATCGGATCGCGCCCAGACCCTTTGCATCGAGCACGCGGCGCACAGCTTGCGGCCCGCCGACCTTTTCAAGCAGCATATTATTGGCCGTATTGTCGCTGCCCACCAAAGCGCTGTTCATAAAGTCCGCATAGGTCGATGTGAAACTGCCATTTGCCAGCACCTTTTTGCGGATGGGTTGGTGGAACAAGGTGAGGTCGCCGCGCCGCACTGTGCCGCGCTCCGCCAGATCGAGCAGGCCTTGGTCCGCCTGCTCCAGCGCGGTTAGCGCAACCCATAATTTGCTCACGCTTTGCTGCGGCATCAATTGCTCGCCATTATAATGCACAGCTGCGCCTGATTGCAGATCAACCATCGCAATGCCGAGACGCGAATTTAGACTTTTCCCAATGCGGGCCAGTGACGCCTCCAGCAATTGCAATTTGGGTGCACGCACGTCTGTTTCTACGGTGCTGGCATCTGCGACTGGAGCATTATTTGCAGCCTCGCCGGAATGCGCATTTTGTCCTGACAAACGCGCCGCATAAACGCTAGCCAGCAGCGCCAGAAGCGCAGCGACAACGACAAAGGCCGCCAATAGGCCGATCTTTTTAAGAACCGCTGCGTCATTTTGCGGTGCGCGGCGATGGTTGCGGCTTATCATAGCGACGCTTTAACGCAGCAGACGCATTGCGGCAAAGGGCGCGCAGCTATTTCGCGCAGCTGTCCTTTTGCAGGACATCCTCCAACAGGTTTAAGGCGCTACGCGTAAACGCGCCCATATTGGCGATGCGGTCCTCGCTGCCGGTCTCCAAAATACGAGTGAACTCGCCATGCGGTGTGGCCAGCGCCGCGCAGCTTGTGCCCGAAGGCGTGCCGCTGGGATGTTTGCTCGCGCCGACACTGCCGCTTTCCGCAAGGCCCCAATCAGCACCGAAATTGTCGCGGATGGAGCGTGCTTGCAGCAAGGCATAATCCTCGCTCGCGCCGCGCATGCCCTTATATGCTGCGCGCGGTTGATCAAATAAGACATCGCGCGCCCGCAGCGAATAGACAACGCCGCCGCCCACGAAGAAATCCAGCGCGCCAGGCACGGTCAGCATGGTCGCGGCCAGCAAGCCGCCCGTGGCACCATCGGCAATCGCGATTTTCTCGCCGCGCTGACGCAATAGGCCAGCAATGCGAAGCGCCTGCGGGTGAAGTTCGTGAAGCAAATCCATCAAGGCGTACCCCTATCAGCGTCCGCAACGATTTTCGCCCAGCCCGCCTCGTCCATTGTTTCAATGCCAAGCGCATCAGCCTTCTTCAGCTTCGAGCCAGCCCCTGGCCCCGCGACCAGCAAGTCGGTTTTTGCACTGACGGAGCCCGATGCTTTTGCACCAAGCCGTTCAGCCTGCGCTTTGGCTTCATCGCGGCTCATCGTTTCCAGCTTGCCTGTGAACACCACGATCTTACCGGCAACCGGACTGTCGAGTGTTTCGACTTCATAGCGCGGCGGAGAAACCTCGCTCAGCAAATCATCCCACGCCGCGACATTATGCGGTTCGTGGAAGAATGCTCGCAGAGATTCCACCACTGTATCTCCGACACCATCGATTGCGGTAAGTGATTGATAGGACTCAAGGTCTTCGGGTGGTTTTACCATTGCACCGCCCGCTAATCGGTACCAATTGTTGTATTGATCTATCTGCATCCGCAACGCTGGCAGATCGTGGAAATGCTTCATCAAATCGCGCGCTGTTACCTCGCCAACATGCCGGACACCCAAGCCAAACAAGAGCTTCGCGGCATCGGGCTCGCGCTTGGTTTCAATCGCATCAATCAACTTTTGAACCGAGGTTTCCTGCCACCCCTCCAGCGCAAGCACATCATCGCGCCGCGTCCTTAAACGGAAGATATCCGCCGGGCTTTCAATCCAGCCCTGCGCAATAAATTGCTGAAGCGTTTTTTCTCCCAACCCATCAATATCGAGCGCCTTGCGGCTGACGAAATGTTTGAGGCGTTCGATCCGCTGAGCCGGACAAATCAGCCCGCCGGTGCAGCGCACATCAACCTCGCCTTCTTCCGCCACGGCCTCGCTCCCGCATTCGGGGCAAGCCTCAGGAAAGGCAAAGGGATCGCGCCCGTTAGCAGCGCTCAAATTCTCTACCACTTGCGGGATTACATCGCCTGCCCGCTGGATCACTACACGATCACCGGGCCGGACCCCAAGCCGCGCAATTTCATCGCGGTTATGCAACGTCACATTGGTCACCGTCACCCCGCCAACCAGCACTGGCGCGAGCCTGCCAACTGGCGTCAATTTGCCCGTGCGCCCGACCTGAATATCAATGCTTTCCAGCGTGGTTTGCGCGCGTTCTGCGGGGAATTTATGCGCCAATGCCCAGCGCGGTGCCTTCGCCACAAAGCCAAGCCGCTGCTGATAATCGAGCCGGTCGACTTTGTAGACGACCCCGTCGATATCATACGGTAAATCAGGGCGCTGGCGGCCAATTTCATCGTAATGCGCGATCATCGCATCCACGTCATTTGTGACTGTCAGGAATGGCGAAAGCGGGAAGCCCCAGCTCTCAATCATCCGCATCATCTCGCTCTGCGTATCGCATGGTACTTCGCTGGCCGCACCCCAACCATAGGCCCAGAATTTTAGCGGGCGCCGCGCCGTAACACTCGCGTCCTTTTGCCGGAAAGAGCCCGCCGCCGCATTGCGCGGATTGGCAAATAATTTCTCATCCGCCGCCTCTTGCGCAGCGTTTAGCGCAGCAAAATCCGCCCGCGCCATATAGACCTCACCGCGCACTTCGAACACGTCTGGAACACCGGAAGGAAGCTGCTGCGGAATGTCAGCAATATGCAGCGCATTGGGCGTCACATCCTCGCCCACTTGCCCATCGCCGCGTGTGGCAGCACGGACCAATTTGCCCTGCTCATAGCGCAGTGAACAGGACAGACCATCAATCTTATCCTCTGCCGTAATCGCAACCGGCGCATCCTCGGTCAAGGACAGAAACCGCCGTATCCGCGCGGTCCATTCCGCCACCTCCTCGCGGTTAAACGCATTGTCGAGGCTCATCATGCGCTGCTCATGCGTCACCTTCGACAGGGGCGATGCAGCGACTTCATGCCCGACTTTCTGAGAGGGGCTATTGGGGCGCACAAGATGCGGAAACGCTGCCTCCAATTCAGCGTTGCGGCGGGTCAGCGCATCATATTCCTGATCGGTAATTTCAGGCGCATCTTGGCCATGATAAAGCTTATCATGCCGCGCAATTTGCCGCGCCAGCCGCATGAGTTCGTTGGCGGCTTCAGCCTCAGAAGGGTTACTATTTTCAGTCATTATGCCCAGTCAGTCACTGAAACTTGTGCCTCAAAAAATCTCATGCTCTTGCGTCAAAAATA
>JALZVZ010000351.1 GCA_023299945.1 Altererythrobacter sp.
TCAACGCGTACAGGCAGATCATCGGCGCTCTTTGGAAAGCGAAATATACGTGCGACAATCGCCGCAAAAGGCCCTTTGCCGCGCGCCACCTTAGCCATACCGGTCCAGCTTCGCGTTTCAGAACTCTTATGCAATTCTTGAACCCTTGGCGGCATATCATCATAGGACGCGCCGAGCACTTGCCGGTAAAGCGGGGCCTGCGCCAAATCATCGCGAATGCCGGTATAAATGGTGCGCTCTGCAAACAGCTGGTCATAATCGCTGAGTTCCAAGGCATGGGTCGCGGGCCGTGCGCCAAACGCTGGCATGTCCCCGTCCAAGGCTTTGCGCACAATCCCCTCGATTGCCATGGAGGGAATAAACGGGCCGTCATCTCCCTCTGCCAAAAGATGCCAGCTTTGCGACGCCGGTTTGCCGCCGCATTTCCCAGTGGCGGCCACAAACATGCCGCCGCGATGTTCGCCAAATTTCATCCGGTTGAGCACCCAGTAAAATAAGCCAGAAAACGGCAGCCATGACGGCAATTTCAAGCGGTGCCGTAGCTTCGCCAAAATGTTCAGCATGCGGTGCAAGATTTCCGGCACTGGCCCCGCACCGATCCATATGTCGGTCATCGTGCGATGCTCTGGTGGTAAAACTTGCAAATCGGGCACATCGACCAGCGAGAAATGGATGCTGTTCAAAGGGACTTTGCCCGGCGCAGCGATCACATAGCGCATGCTTTCCGCCAGACCCACGCCCGATGATGGCTTGCCCCCGCGCTGCAATTGTACGGGCGCACCGGCATAGCCAACCACTGCGCGCATCACATTGAGGCCAATGCCCGCATAAGGCGAGGGTGCAATGCCGCCCGTGACGCTCTCGATTGTCATGGTTTTGGCAAATTCGCGCAAGACAGCGGCGGTGAGTACAGGAAAGCTGCTGACGCCGGAGAGGATGAAGATGCCCGCGTCCTTTGCCGCATCGTCAAACTGCGACACGCCAAAGACAAAATCGGCCCCATCGGCAAAATCCATATAGTGGATTTTATGCGCAATCGCCGCTTCAATCAGAGCATATCCATCATCGCCGTAATCCTGAAACGGGCCGGTTGCATCGACGACGATATCGGGTTTGAGTTTGGCCAATGGCTCCGATGGATTGCTGCGATCAAGCGCCACAGGAACCAGCGAGGCAGAGCCGTCAAGCCCCGCACAAAATTGTTCGGCTTTGCCTAGATTGCGGCCCGCAATAAAGAGTGTCAGCCTTGGCTCATCACTCAATAGCCGAGCAAGCCGGCCGCCAAATACGCCGTAACCGCCAATGATCAATATCTTCATATAACCGGCTCCTTTGCGGGCTCACAAAATCCGTGATTGCAGATGCGCAGGCGCGATCCAGCAGGTCTCGCGTTTGCCGAAAATGCGGTAGCGATTGCGGGCGATGAGCAGGTAGATCGGATCGCGCAGGAAAGCGGGCACAAGGCGGAAAATGCGCGCCATGTTCCAAGGGAAGGGTAGGCCTTCATAGATCGACAAAACCGCATCGCTATCTGTGCGCACGCGTTCGCCCTCAATCACCAAAATACTGGATGGATCAGCAGGGTCGAGGCCGTTTTCTGCAAACAAACGCGCGCCAATCTCGCTTTGCATAGAGGCCAGCCAGAATACCTGTTTTTTGTCACGCGTTAGGATGAGTTTTGCATTTGCCGAGCACAATACGCATTCGGCATCAAACAGCACGATTTTGCCCAGAGGTAGTTGGGCAGGAGGCGGGTGGCTCATGCGACCTTCTCCAGCGCAGTAGCCTCAGCTTCGAAGCGTGATTGCTCACCCTTTGTGAAAGCCGTGATAGCGGCACGGGGATAGCGGATCAGGCCTAAGACCATGAGAAAAAGGCACAAGGCCCGCGCCCGCCAATCATAATAGGCCCGCGCGCCAAGCTCCCACGATGCGACCATCAATTCGCCCCGCGCGCTGGTGTCATAGCCGGAGACAATATGGTGCATGTCATGGCGCGCGACGATGCTGCGCCGCCAATGCCAATTGGGCAAAGGCAGCTTCAATCGGCCTAGTTGCGCCATCCAAATGCGCTTGCCCTCTTCATTGAGGTCGAGCCCGTTTTGCTCGCGAAAACTGCGGACTTGCCGGTCACTGGGCGATACCATTGGTGGCCTCCTCGACAGGAGCAGGCTTAGACAATGCGCTTTGCCCAGGAGCCGCGATAGACAAAGCGCGCTGTGTCACTGGCGAAATACCGGGGCGCGGCGGCAGATTGGCGGGCAATTTAATATCCCACGCCAGCCCCATGCGCTCCAGCACTTTGATAAACTGGAAGCCCAGATCAATTTGCCCGGGATAAAGCCCGTGTGCTGCTGAACGCGGGAAGGCGTGGTGATTGCAATGCCAGCTTTCGCCCATGGTTGGGATCGCCAAGATCGGCACATTATGCGCTTGCAATGCAGCATCATCCAAATGCCAATCCTGCGGCCCGCGCGTGTGAGCGATATAGGAAATCCACCAATGCATCAGCACGCAGGCTGCGACGCGCACGATCACGCCCCATACGACCCAGCTCCATCCGCCCATGGCATATAGAGCCAGCGCGATGGGGATTTGGTGCAGCATCCAAGTGGCTTGCAGGAACCTGTAAAACGGGTCCTTGGTGATGCGGTCGCCCGGATCAAAGCCGGGCGGATTATCAAGGATGAGTTTCAAATTGAGATAGGTGAAACCTTCAATCCACATCGGCTTGCCGTGGCGCAGGAACCAATGGCAATCCTCCTCGCGCTGCGCCCAATCGCGGCTGTCATGCAGGCCAATGGTCCAGATCGGGCCGCCCATGCCAACCAGCGTGCCAAAGTAGACCATGGTGCGTTCCAGCCAGAGCGGGCATTCGAAACTGCGGTGGATTAAGCGGCGGTGAAAGCCGACCGAATGCCCCGCGCATAATGTCACCGCTGATAAGACCAGAAACGCCGCCAATCCGCCCCAGCTGAAATACATTGGGCTAAGGATGAGCGCTCCAAGGATAAATCCCATGTTCCAAATCGAGCGGGCAGGGTCCCAAACAACGCGCCCTTTGCCCGGGTCCGCAGTGTCCAATCCTGTCAGCGAATTGACCTTGAAGGCGGCGCTGCCGCTTTGCAGATTATGCCCCATTGGATGCCTCCTTATTGGCCTGCTCGTTCTGCTCTGCCGGTATCTCGGTCACGGGATGACGCATGATGATATCGGTAAGGAATTGCTTGGCGCTTTGCTTGGCGGCGACATGCTGCATCGTGCCGAAATACCAAGCTGGATCGAGCCGCCGTTCATAGCGCACAGTGAGTGCGACGCGGGTCTTGCCATTCGGTTGGCGGCTGAAGCGCACATCAGTGCCATCAATGCGCATGTAGTTGGCCAGATAGCTGTCATTGCGAGCGATTTCGGTACGGATATGCTCGGGAGAAACCTTGGCGATTTTTACATGCATTTCGCCCTTATGCGCATTGGTGAAAATCCAACGTCTATAGGTGAAATGCAGCTTATGGATGTCGCCTTGGTTTAAACTGCCCGCATTGATTTGGTCAGGCAGCGGGAATAGCCGCAGGAACCAGTGGCGCTCGCTATCAAAGGTGATTGGGCGTGCCATATTGGCCTGAAGCTGGGCAATGGATTGATCGCTTTCCGCTATGAAAGTAGCGGTGCCGCTGCGCTCTATTGTGGTGGCGGGGACCAGCCCTTCGGCGACCATCAATAAGACGATTACGGGCAGGCCGTAAGCTTTAAAGGTGTTGCGCAATTTGTCTTGTTCGCGGTCTTCGCTATTCGGCTCGATCAAGGCTGCGCCGATATAGCCCACAGTGGCGAATACGTAATAAATCGGCATGAACATGGCGACGCAGATGAAGCCTTCGAATAGGAAAGCAGAGGTTGCGAGGAACACAATTGTGCTAAGGCGCATATGATTGAGATAGCGCATTTTCCAAGAGCGCTTTTCGCTGGTTCTGGTGAAGAATGCGAGGATGAGTGAGAGCGCGAATGGAACCGCGATATAGACCAAAGTGGTGGTCGCAAAATCGCTATCGAGCAGAGCTCTCAATGTCAGCGTAGCGACGCCGATGATGAGCAACAGAACTTTCCAAGACATACCCATGCGGCTGCGGTTATTCCTCCCTTGCATAAAATGCAATTGCGTCATGGGCACTATGGCTTGTGCGCGTTACATCAATGGCGGCTTTGATGCGGTTTTCCTACATGCGTGATGCGTGTTAACTTCGGGGCGGAGCTTTGTATATTGCGGGCGCGGGGGCAGGCGAAATGATTGAGGGCCTTAGGGCGGCTTCTCGGATGTGTCTTATCAACTAACTCGGCATTTGCACCCTGATTTTGGCGATTCGCGGGCCGACTAAGATCTGACACCATTGATGTAGCGTTCGACGTTTTTGGCCAGCACATCCATCGGTGCATTGCCGCCCAAAATGACCGCATCATTGAACGCTTTCATATCATAGGCTGTGCCCAATTGCGCCTCAGCCTTGCTGCGCAATTCGGTAATGCGGCTATGCCCGAGTTTGTAGCCCGTTGCTTGGCCCGGCCAGCTGCAATACCGGTCGACTTCGCTTTCCACCTCTTCGCGTTTGGAGCCATTGCGCTCAACGAAGAAATTGACCGCCTGCTCGCGGCTCCAACGTTTGGAGTGCAGGCCTGTGTCGACCACCATTCGGCAGGCGCGAAAAGCGAGGGATTGGAGGTAGCCAAGCCGCCCCACTTTGAAGTCATCATAAGCGCCAAGCTCATCCGCCAATTGCTCGCCATACAGGGCCCAGCCTTCGGAGAAAGGATTGAACGCCAGCAAGGATCGGATCAGCGGCAGGCGGTTGGAATATTCGCCTTCCCATACATGGCCTGGAATGCTCTCGTGGAAAGTCAGATCGGCAAGGTCGTATTTGCGGTGGAGTTCGGTCGTGCGCAGATTGATCCAGAAGCGGCCCGGGATCGTGCCATCCTTGCTGCCTGCTCCGCCATAAGCGCCGGGTGCGCCAGCCTCTTCATTGATGGGAATGCGGCGTACTTCCATATTGGGATCGACCAGCGTGTTAAACGCGCGCGGCATTTGCGCTTTGATCCATTCGATCCGCTCATCAATAAAGGCGAAGATTTCCTCGCGGCCCTTATCGCCGGGCGAAAACTTATAGCGCGGGTCATTGGAAAGCCCCTGCATCCGTTCGCCGACGCTGCCCTTTGTGTAGCCAATTTCGCGCAGGATAGGGTCCATCCGTGCATGCAAACTCGCCAGCTCTTCAAGGCCCTGCTGGTGCACCTCATCGGGCGTCAACCGTGTCGTGGTGCTAGAGCGCAAAGCCCAAGCGTAATATTCATCCCCGCGCGGCTGAGCCCACATGCCCGGATCGCTTTTTGCGGTTTTGCGCATTTCGTAAAGCTGCGCCAATTGCGCTTCCAGTGCAGGCGCAATGGAGCCGGTGATCAGCTCTTTCGCCTCGGCAATCGCGGCCCTTGCCTCGGGCAAGTCGGACCCTTCCAGCGGGGAGAGCAAAGCCCCGCCTTTCATCGTATCGAGCAGAGTGTTTTTCATCTGCGGCGCGGCTTTATCGATCAGAAAGTTAGGCGCGATTACGCCCGTTGCAGCGGCCTGCTTCACCCGGTCCAATTCTGCGCCGAGCACATCCGGCAAAGCCTGCAAACGTTCAATATAATAACCAACATCATCGCCCGTGCGCAAAGGATGCTGGGCTGTAAAGAACCGCTGCATATTGATGTAGGTGCCGCAGTTTTGGATCACCAAATACGGGTTGGTCTGCCAATTGCCGATCGGCGTATTTCCGTAAGGCAACGCCATGCCATCAAGCGCGAGGGAATAACCGCTTTCGACAACATCAAGATTGGTAGTGGTCTCTGCATCCAAGCCTTCGCGGCTCCAGCCTTTGATCGCGGCAAGGTCGCTTTTCAGGGTCGCTGTAAGCTTGGCTTTGCCTGCATTGCTTTGATCCCCAAGTTTACCGCGAAGCATTGCATATTGGCCGGTATCCACGCCCGCGCTGGTCGCGCGTTCGGGTTGGTGGGTGAGCAGATTATAGGCAACCTTTTCCAGCATGCTATTGGCGGCTGTGATCGCTTGCGGCGAAATATTGGGCGCTGCCTTTCGTGCAGTGGATGCAGGCGCCAAGGCAAGTGTTTCAGCCGCACATGCCGGAAGCAACGCAAAAGCAGACACGCCGCCAAGCCCTTTTCCCATTCGGGTAAGAGCTTGACGGCGCGATAGAGTATCAGTTGTTTTTTGGGTCATGCGGCAATGTGTGACGCGGTGATAGACCCCTGTCAAACCGATCCACTTGCGAAAGGCTTAACCCCCTCATGCTGTCAGGCACGATCCCGCCAGCACCCGTAATGCTTTGCATCACAGATTTTTGAAGCGCGATATTGTCTTCAGCAGTGCCCGAATAATCATTCTTGCCTAGCTCGCCTGCCAATACGCGCGGCCACATCAGCCTTGCTGATCGTTGCGCTGCCAGTTTGGGTAGCGGCATCTGCATTAGGCTCGTCATCATCGCCGAAAATTGCACGCTTGATTGAACTGAAAATGCCCATGGAAACATATTGCTTATTGGCGGTGCTTATGTCGCTGATCCATGGCTAAGAGATAGGGGGGGAATTGCAGAATATTCAAGGCGCTTTCGGAAAGCGTCCTTGCGCGCTATGAGGCTACGTAATGAACGTTACACTTTCCATCATGATGCTCGCCGCGATTGCTTTGGCGATTGGTGCTGTGTTCCTGTGGGTGAAGCGCGGCCAGCGTAAACAGGCGGGGCTGATGATGCTTTTGGCGGTTATTATGATCGTCAATATTGCGATTTGGACGGTCCCCGATGCCAGCGGCGAGGCACCGCTAGCATCAGTTTCCGAATAGGCCCGTTTCCAAATCGGCTTTGCTTATTCTGGCAATTGCCAGCGAACGGCGCTTGAGAAATTGCCTGCTACAATATCGCCATTGCGATCTTTGGCCGGATTGAAGCGTGCGCGTTTTGAAATCAGCTTGCAGGTTGCATCATCCAAAACGTCATGGCCGGTGGAGCGCGTGATACTGCAATTGGTGACGCGGCCATTGGTGCCAATCCCAAGGCTAAAGCTGGCAATGCCGGTTATCTCGCGTCTGATCCAACTGCTGCGGTAATCGCGCTGCGTAATCCAGCCAGAGGGTGCGCTGCGCGGGGTAGCGGACACTGGATCAAAGGCGAATGTTGGGGTGGGAGTAGGGGTTGGAGTGGGTTCAATGATGCCGCCAGCGGGAAGCTCAATATCGCCAAAATCATCACCGCCAAACCCGGGGTTTATTGGGCCCGTGTCGCCAATCGCTGGACCGCTGGGCGGGAGTATCGTGTTTGTAGGGACAGTGATCGGCGGAAGCGGCGCGGCCTTAGCCTTGGGCAGTTTCGACACCGGCTGATCGGGCTCTTTCACATCGGGCGTTGGCGGAGGCGGTGGGGGTAGTTCATCTGGGAAGACCTGCGCAATCAGCGTACCGGTTGGCTTGTTATCCGTGGTGACCACTGCCGCTAATCCCAGCACGACCAGCGCGCCCATTCCGGCATGGATTATCGCAACCCCTGCGATAGAGGCGCTTTGCTCGCGCAGGCTCTTTGCATCTGAATATGCCATTTTGCTCTCCTTGCATTATGTTATTGATGCAGGCCGAGCGCGCCTTTTCGGTCATCTCCCGAACTGCACAAAATAATGTTACAACATAACATTCGGAAAGTCAAGTTTGCGTCCGATAGGCACAAGGCTACGGCTCCAGAAGCGCTGGATTTTGCATGTTTGGTGGTCTGCGGGTTCGAGAGCCTGACCGTTAGGCCGACCCGCCCGATTTAGGTGATCGGGCAATCCGGTGAGAGACGGAAGTCGAGATAATTGTCCACTGAACCCATCAATTCTTCAATCTCATTTTCGAAAAAGTGATTGGCGCGGGGGATCTCTTCATGATGGATCGTGATGTGCTTTTGCGTACGCAATTTCTCGACCAATTTCTCAACCGCTGTCGGCTGAACCACCGTATCGGCTGCGCCTTGCACGAAAATGCCGGATGCGGGGCAGGGGGCCAAGAAGCTGAAATCATACATGTTTGCAGGCGGTGCGACGGAGATAAAACCGCGCACTTCTGGACGCCGCATCAGCAATTGCATGCCAATCAATGCGCCAAAGCTATAGCCGGCAACCCAGGTGGTTTGCGCCTCGGTATGGATGCTTTGCACCCAATCAAGCGCGGCGGCGGCATCAGATAATTCGCCAACGCCATTGTCGAAACTGCCTTGGCTGCGGCCAACACCGCGAAAGTTAAAGCGCAAAACCGCAAAGCCGCGATCCGCAAAAGTTTTGTACATGCGTTGCACGATCCGGTCATTCATCGTGCCGCCGCCTTCTGGATGCGGATGCAGGATCATCGCAACAGGCGCGCGCGGACGCGGCGGAGGGGTGTAACGGCCTTCGAGGCGGCCTTCGGGGCCGGGGAAAATGACGGATGGCATGGGTGATTTACCTGACGCAAATATGGGTGAGCCGATACGCCGGTTGGCGTTGGCAGAACGCGCGCTATATAGGCAATGCGATACAAATCGCAATAATTAGTGGGCTAGCGTCATTTCGAAACGCATTTATCTTGATCATGCTGCCACTTCACCGCTGCGGCCAGAGGCGCGCGCGGCGATGGAGCAGGGCTTTGCGATATGGGCCAATCCATCCTCGCCCCATGCTGGGGGGCGCGCAGCGAAGGCGGCGCTAGAGGATGCGCGGGCGCGGGTGAAAGCGGCGCTTGGGTGGACAGGTGAGTTAATCTTTACCTCTGGTGCAAGTGAGGCGCTTTGGATTGCGCTGAACCAGTCAAAGGCGCAGCGCACAATCGCTAGCGCGGTCGAGCATGACGCTGTGTTTCGTGCCGCGCCAGATGCGGCGGAATTTTCCGATGAACTTGCGCTGCGCGCAGGTGATCTACTCGCCGTTCAGCATGTGAATTCAGAAACCGGCACGGTCAATCCGGTGGCGCAAATGGCCGAAACGGTGCGGCCCACCGGTGCGTTGATGCTGTCGGATTGCTCCCAAAGTGCAGGCAAGATGGCTCTGCCTGATGCCGATATGCTAGTCGTCTCAGCACATAAATTTGGCGGCCCGATTGGCATTGGCGCTTTGTTGGTGCGTGATTATGCGATGTTGGAGCCGATAGGCGGGCATGAACGCGGATACCGCCAAGGCACAGAGAATATGCCCGCAGCGCTGGGCATGGCGGCGGCTTTGGAGGCGGGCAATTGGGCGACCACGGCGGAAGAACGCGCCACATTTGCTGCGAGATTTGGCGAGAGCGTGCTGCAAATGGGAGAACAGGCCGATTACATCTATGCCCTGACCCATCCAACCATCAGCGCGCAGGCTTTGCTGATCCGGCTGGATGCGGCAGGATTTGCGGTGTCAGCGGGCAGCGCCTGTTCTTCTGGCACATTGAAGAAAAGCCGTGTCCTCGATGCCTTTGGTGTCGATGATGATACCGCCGCGCGCACTATTCGCGTGAGCATGGGGTGGAGTACGGCTCCCGAAGAATTGGACGCTTTTGCCGAGGCTTGGGAGAAGCTTTTGTGATCTATCTCGACAACCAAGCCACCACCCCGCTGGCCCCTGAAGCGCGCGAGGCTATGCTGCGGCATATGGACAATGGTGAGGGCACAGGGTTCGGCAATCCGCATTCGCCGCACAGGATGGGACGCCAAGCGAAAGCCGCTGTCGAAGCCGCACGCGATAAGATCGCCGCTTTGCTTCCAGCGGGAGGCCGCGTCATCCTCACCGGGAATGCCTCCGAGGCGATCAATCTCGCCATGCGCGGCGCGCAAACAGATGGGCGTATTGCTGTTAGCGCGATTGAACACGCGGCGGTTATGGACACCGCCGAAGCGCTAGGCCGGAGGCATATCTTATCTGTCGGCGCAGACGGCATTTGCGCGCCCGACCAGGATATTCCCAGCGATATTGGCATAATTGCCGTGATGCAGGTGAATAATGAAATCGGGGTGATCCAGCCCAATGCACAATGGCTGAAAACGGCGCGAGACAATGGCGCTTTGCTGCTCACCGATGCGGTGCAATCCTATGGCAAGATCACGGTCAAACCTGCTGATATGATCGCGATTAGCGCGCATAAATTATACGGGCCCAAGGGTATTGGCGCGCTTTGGGTGCGTGACGGGATCGAGCTTGATCCCCAAATCACTGGCGGTCTGCAAGAAGGCCCGCGCTCAGGCACGCTTAGCCCGGCTTTGGTCGCCGGATTTGGCGCAGCGGCTGAGTTGGCTGGTCAGAGGATGGAAGAGGACGCGGCCCATATGGAAAGCCTGTGGAGCGCTGCTCATGAATTGTTCGCCGATTGGACCCTCAACGGCAGTGAAACGGCGCGTTGGAAGGGTAATCTCAATATTCGCAAAGACGGCGTGGATGTCGCGCGGCTGATGTCAGATTGCCGCGATGTCATGTTTTCCGCCGGCTCTGCTTGTGCCAGCGGATCGGGCAAAACCAGCCATGTTTTGAAAGCAATCGGCCTCACTGATACTCAGGCGAAAAGCTCGATCCGTTTGGGCTTTGGCCGCTACACAACCATGGACGATATTGAGCGCGCCGCCGCCAGCATCCAGACCGCCACAAAGGATCAAGCTTAATGAGCATTCGCGTTTGTTTTACCGGTCCTAAAGGCAATAGCATCGAGGCCACATGCGAGGCTGGCGACAATTTGCTGCGCGTTGGACAAGCGGCGGGATTGCCATTGGAAGGCACGTGCGAGGGACAAATGGCGTGCTCCACCTGCCATGTGATTGTGGCGGATGATTGGTTCGGCAAATTGCCAGAGGCGGCCGAGCCTGAAGAAGATATGCTCGATTTTGCAGCGGACGTGCGCCGCACTTCGCGCCTCGCCTGCCAGATCGATCTCACCGATGATCTGGACGGGATAGAAGTGGCCATCCCCGGCGAAGCGCATGATGCGCGCGGTATGTAAAAGCGCCTGCCAAAGCAGACATGCTGGAGGGCATATCCGCCACTGACAGGCGCAGAGGCGAGGAATCATTAAGCGAGCCAAGTAAGCTGCGCTGCACTCAATTCAGGTGGCCTCAAGCACTTCAGGTGCAGCGTTAGGCTTGCTAAAATAACGGTTCACGCGCCCACCTGCCCAAACCAATGCGGCAATCGGGCCAACCACAGCACCGAGCAGGATGAGGAATGCGGCGAGATAGCCCAGCACGCTTCCCAATGATCCAACCGCGCTTGTAACCGGAGCAAGAAAGTCGCTGGTCACCGGAACACCGGTTTCATAGCGGATATTGATACGCGAATAAGCGATCCGTCCCTCCATCTCCTTCATCCAGCTTCGTGCTTGGTCGATTTCCTCGTTCACTTGCGCAACGCTGCGTTCCGCTTCAACCAATTCTTCTACCGAGCCCTTGCGAGAGCGAAGGACGTCTTGCAAACGGTCGCGCAATTCGGTGCGGGAGCGCAGACGCGCTTCGGTATCAACCAGCTTCTTGGAAAGCTCTTCTGAGGCGATCTCGGCAGAGAGAGTTTCCGCACCTGCATCCTCTGCCTCATCTTCCAGCAATGCACCAAAAGCGCGAGCTTGGCGGCTGGCGACGGCCAGTTGCAAGAGGCCAGAAACCTCATCGGCGTCCGCGCCTGACTTGTTCATCCCAAGGATTTGGCAGCTGCTTGGGCCTTGTTGTTCGCACAGGCTGGCGTGGCGGCGTTGCAATTTACCAATATCGGCTGCGGGCATTTGCCACTCATAATCATAGATATAGGCCAATTGCGGCAGACTAACCGGCATTTTGCTCAATTCAGGCAGAGTAGAGTTTGCGCTTTTCCCTTCAGAAGCCGCTTCTGCCACGACCATATCGGTTTCAGCGCTTTCATAGGCGCCATCATCCGAGGCGGCGCTCGAGGCATAGTCCCCGCTTTCGCTGCACGCACTAAGGGTAAGCAAAGAGACAGATGTTGCGGCGATGATCCAAGAGTTACGCATTATATTTCTCCCATTCGAGGCATGTTTGAAATGAGGCCTGCCTCATTGCGGCCATGGTAATGACATATTATAGCCGTATTTGCGCCACATTGTCGCCACATTTGTTTTCTGGCAAGCCCTAATTGACGAAATAGCAAAGCGCT
>JALZVZ010000352.1 GCA_023299945.1 Altererythrobacter sp.
TGATAGGCGCGCAGCTTGTTAATCAGACCAATCCCGCGCCCTTCTTGCCGCATATAAAGCAGCACGCCCCAACCATTATTTGTCCGTGCTTCCTGCGCCATGGCATGCAGGCTGGCGTCCAATTGCGGGCCGCAATCGCATTTGAGGCTGCCCAGCACATCGCCGGTCAGGCACTCTGAATGCAAGCGCACCAAGGGCACTGTGTCGCCCGATTGTTTGCCGATCACCAGCGCTGCATGTTCGCGCAGATCATGCGGGGACCGGAAAGCGACAATTTCGGCTGTATCGCTGGCGTCCACAGGCAGGCGCGCTCGTGTGGCAATGGAGAGGTGATCGGACTGGGACCACTTCGCCAAATCACTGACCTTGAGTGTTTGCACTTCGCCAGCATCTGCCGGATCGACCAGAAATGCAGGCAAAATCCCCGCAATTCGCGCCAGTTCTAGCGCTGCTGTTGCGGCCTGTTCCCAATCCAAAGCCTCAGCCTTGAACGGCCCCTTAAACGGTGAGCCCAAATCCAATGCTGGGTCGGCAATCGGGCGTGCATGATCCAAAGTAAAAGGCTCAGCGCCCTTGATGAGAACTGGTGCATGCGGGACTGCTGCATCGGCCTGATTGATCAGTTTGAGTGTGGCCGCGCGCGCCGATGATATCAGCATTTGTGCAGACCGTGCGCCTCCTACGGCCGTTTCCACCGGCAGCAGCACTGGAGCGCCTTCTATTGCAATCGGCCAGCCATGGCGCAGCGCATCAATCGCCAGCGCCGCGCTGCGTTCGGGTGAAGGCGCGCCCTTACTCAGAGGTCAAATTCCGTAATCAGCGGGATGTGATCGGACGGCTTTTCCCAGCTGCGAATGTCTTCGCGCAGGCGGTGGCCTGATGCTTTGGCGGCTAACGCTGGCGATGCCCACATATGATCGAGGCGCCGCCCGCGGTCATTGGCGGTCCAATCTTTCGAGCGGTAGGACCACCAGCTGTAATAGCGATCCGGATCTTTGATGAATTCGCGGCCCAGATCGACCCAATCATGCGCGGCTTGAAAACGGCCCAATGTGTCTACTTCTAATGGCGTGTGGCTGACGACTTTCAGCAATTGCTTGTGGCCCCAAACGTCGCTTGGCAAAGGGGCAATGTTGAAATCGCCGACGATCAAAGTGCCGGTTTTATGCCCGCCGCCCTCAATATCGCCTGCCCAATCCGTCATGCGGCTCAAAAAGTCGAGCTTTTGGCCGAATTTGGGGTTTATGTCGCGGTCGGGCTCATCGCCTCCTGCGGGCACATAGACATTGTCCACGCGCATGCCGCTGCCTTCTAATTCCACGCCAACATGCCGCGCTTCGCCATTGGCCTGCCAATCGTGGCGGGAATATTCCTTCAGCGGCAAGCGGCTGATCGTGGCGACGCCGTGATAGCCTTTCTGCCCGTGCACTGCTGCATGTTCATAGCCCGCTGCGGCCAGCGCCTCATAAGGGAACTGGTGTTCCTGACATTTGATTTCTTGCAGGCAAAGCACATCAGGCGCTTCTTCTGCCAAAAAGCGTTCGACAATCGGCAGGCGTAAGCGGACCGAGTTGATATTCCAAGTGGCTACAGAGATCATGATAAGGGGCTTAGAGGTCGCTCGTACAAAAATAAACCACCAGCATGTGGTGCACTGTCATTGAAATGCCATGGCGAAAGCGCATAGGCTGGCAGCAATCCATTAAGAGGTATTCGTTCATGACACTTTTCCGCCGTTCTTCGCTTGTGCTTGCGATGGCAGCTATGCCGCTGGGTGCATGCTCTTATGACCAGCGGGGGCAAAATGTTGCCAGCACACCTGCGCCAGCGATGCCGCAGGCAGAAGCACCGGCAAAGGCAAAGAACGTCATTCTGTTTATCGGCGATGGCATGGGCATTTCGACCATTACCGCCGCGCGCATTTATGCCGGACAAAAACTGGGCCAGACAGGTGAGGAATATGTCCTGCCGTTTGAAGAGTTCGATAATGTTGCGCTCGTCAAAACTTACAACACCAATGCGCAGGTTGCAGACAGCGCTGGCACGGCAACCGCCATGCACTCGGGCGAGAAGACCAAGATTGGCGTCTTAGGGGTCAGTTCAAAGGTAAGGCGCGGCGATTGCGCCTCCGGCCTTGCCAATCCGCTGCCCTTGCTGGGGGAGCAAGTGAAAGAGCGCGGCATGGCGCTGGGCATTGTCTCCACCGCGCGCATTACTCATGCGACCCCGGCCAGCGTCTATGCACGCGCAGCGGACCGTAATTGGGAAGCCGATGCGGGCATCCCTGAGGGCGAGCGCGGCAAGGGCTGCGATGATATTGCGACACAGCTGGTGAATGCGGATTGGGATGTTGCCCTTGGCGGCGGCACAGGGTCTTTCTTTGGCAAAGATAAAGGCGGACGGCGCGCAGATGATGCGGCCGACTTGCCTGCTGGGTGGGTGGCGCGAACCGGCGGCACCTATGTGACAACGAGCGCAGAATTGTCCGCAGCACCCGCTGACAAGCCTGTGCTTGGCATATTCTCGCCCAGCCACATGACATATATGGCGGAGAAGACCGGCGACAAAGGCGCATCAGAGCCCACGCTTACGCAAATGACCTCCTCTGCCATCGCGCGTATCAAGGATGATCCAGACGG
>JALZVZ010000353.1 GCA_023299945.1 Altererythrobacter sp.
CTTGGACGGCGAGGAAATGGCGGTCTTGGGCGTCATCGGATGCGTTTCATCAACTAACTCCGCCGAATCACCCCACCATCTCGGCAATTGTGCTGGTCAATTTGTCGAGGTTCAGCGGCTTGACCAAATGCACATGACGCCGGTCACTCTGCAGCCAACCCGTCCGGCCGGGAAAGGCGGTTTCCAAGCTGACGCCAGACACAGAGATAATCGGCATAGTGCGCAGCCGCTCAGCTGTGTGGTGGCGAATAGTGCGAATAAAGGTAAGCCCATCCTCATTTGCCTTGCCCTCAGGGCCAAAGATATCGGTAATCACAAGGTCAAACCGCGCCGCGCCGCGCAGTTGTTCCCATGCATCCCCGGCGTTGTTCGTGATAACGGTTTCATGGCCCGCAATATCCAGCCAATCGGCCAGCATCACCGCTTGAATGCCGCAATCTTCCATCAATAAAATATGTGCCATCAGGAGCGCCTTACCTATCCGTCTGTATCGCCAAGAGCCGCGCGAAGCTGGCCGGAGATGATGCTGGGCGATGAAGGCTTCGGCAATAGCGGGGCGATCACTGCGCCCATTTCTTCATCGGCAAAGCCGGTATATCCGGACATATAAATAATCGGCACATTTGGCATGATTTCGCGGGCAAGCCGTGCCAGTTCAAACCCGCCAATGCCGCCGGGCATAACCACATCTGTCAGGATCAGATCGGGCAGCGCGCCGGCCTTCAGCATTGCAACCGCATCACGGCCTGATGATGCTTCGAGAATATCGTAATTCAGCGCTTTCAAAAGCTCGCCCAATTGATCGCGCAAAAACGCCTCATCCTCAGCGATCAAAATGGTTTCGCCCTTGCCATTGGGCAAAGGTTCTAGCGCAAAGGGCTCCTCAAGCCCGGTGCTCTTATCGCCGCGCGGCAGGAACATGCGCACTGTCGTGCCGTGACCCTGCTCGGAATAGATCCGCACTTCACCGTCGGATTGCTGAACGAAACCGTAGACCATCGACAGCCCAAGGCCGGTGCCTGAATTGACCGACTTAGTGGTAAAGAACGGATCAAGCGCGCGCGCTGCGACCGCTTTCGACATGCCCGGACCATTGTCGGAAACCGAAATTTCAATGTATCTTTGCGCATGACCATCTGCCCGCGCAATATCGGACTGTCCTTGCGAAAAGCGCCCTTCTGTTTCTGAAGGAAGCGTTTGTTCAGAGGAGGCACTAATGCTGGTGGGTAAAAAGTCGATTGCGCGCGCTTCAATCTTGATGCTGTTGCCTTGGCCTGTTTCCATGATTGCATCACGGCTGTTTAGGATCAGATTGAGCACTGCATTTTGCAATTGGCCCTGATCGCAAAAAGCCAGTAAATCTTCCTCTAGATCGCCGAATTCGACCGTAACCGATGCCTCGATTGAGGGGGCAACCAGCTCTTTCAGCTCGCCGAATGTCTCTGTTATAGGACGGGCAGATGCGCGCTCTGGTTGCTTTTTGGCAAAGGCGAGCATGCGGCCCGTCAATTCCGCCCCGCGCTTTATGGAATTGAGTGCGGCGGTGGCGGAACGCTGGGCGCGCTTGCTCAAATTGTCACGGCGGATCAGCTCAATTGCAAATTGCATTGTGTTGAGCAGGTTGTTGAAATCATGCGCAATGCCGCCGGTTAGCTGGCCCAAAGCATCCAGTCGCGATTGACGCTCTATTTGCTGACGATTGCGTTCTGCCTCGGATACATCATCCAACACAATGACACTGTGTAGCGGCGATGATTGGTTATGAACCATTCGCGACGTAACGCGAATATAGCGCGCCTCTCCAGACAGTTTGCGCGTCATCAAATGAACTTCACCGCCAATTTCTTGTCCGATCAAAGCGCGTGCGATGGGGTCACGCGATGTTTCAAGCGGATGCATATCTTCGGGATCAAGAAAACCAATTTCTGCAGGCCAGTCGAAGGGAGCTTCTGCTGTATCCTCGCCCAGCATATGACGGCCAGCATTGTTGATCATCACCACTTGTTTATCGGCATCAAGGCCAATGATCGCGCCGGACACCGTCTCAAACACGCTGTTGAGCAGGGCAAGGGAGGCTATTCTTTCTTTGCGTGCGTTCGCCAATTCGGTGATGTCCCGGCCAATGGCGAGGATAAATCTATTGCCGTCGCTATCCTCGATGCGAATTTTGCGGGTGAGCAATGTGCGCCGCGCGCCATCGGGAAATTCTAGGCTTTCCTCTGTTTCGGCAAAGCCCTGTTCAAAGGCAATTCTGTCTTGCTCCAAAAAGGCGTTGCGTTCCTCCTCATTATATTGCTCGATCGTTGTGTGGCCGATGACAGAGGCGCGCATGTCTTGTGGATACACACCGAGGAAATGTTTATTGGCCCAGACAATCCTGAAATCCTCGTCCTTAACGAAGATCAGATCAGGGATTTGGTTAAAGATCAGCTCTTGGAATATTCTGGCTTCGATTGTAGTTGAGCGTTGCGCAGCCGCGAACGATTGTTCTGCGCTGTCGCTTGAGACGACCGGCGCGCCTTTTTCAGGCCCTGATGTGCGTGCCAAACTCTACCCCTGAAAGTCTTGAAAATAAAAATTTTTGCAAACGA
>JALZVZ010000354.1 GCA_023299945.1 Altererythrobacter sp.
AGAGTAAACCGCGCCACTCTAATCGCTGCGACAATCGGCGCGGCCTTGTTGGGATCCGCGGCTCACGCAGCACCGACCCAAGACGCACCAAGGACCGCGCAATCTGCGCAGGCTGTGACCGCATTACCTCCGCTCTATGCCAGCGAGATGGAGCGTGCTCAGACCTTCGTCGATGGCATGATTGCAGCAGGCCCGGTCGTGCCACAGCCCAAGGATCCGGGCGGCGGCTACACCCATGAACAGCATAAGCGCAATTTCCGCGCCATGTATCTGTCTGGCCAATTGTTCGAAATTACCGGCGAGGATCGTTACCGCCAATATGTTCGCGCGATGCTGCTGGAATATGCAGTGCTCTATCCAAGCTTGGGCGATCACCCAGCCAAGGCCAATCAAAACGTTGGCCGGCTTTTCTGGCAAGTGCTCAACGATGCCATGTGGCTGGTCCATACCGTGCAGGCTTATGAGACTGTGCGCGATACATTGTCCGCAGAAGAACGCGATCTGATTGACAATAATGTGTTTCGCCCAGCGGTGAAATTCCTATCGGTGGACAGCAAGGCGACTTTTAACAAGATCCACAACCACGCCACTTGGGCGACCGCTGGCGTTGGGATGACCGGCTATTTGCTCGGCGATCAAGATATGGTCGACCGTGCGCTGTTGGGCTCAGACAAGAGCGGTAAGACCGGCTTTATCCGCCAAACTGAGCTGCTGTTTTCGCCCGATGGCTATTACACCGAAGGGCCCTATTATCAGCGGTTCGCAATGCTGCCCTTCATCGTCTTTGGCGATGCGATTGAACGCAATGAGCCGGAGCGCAAAATCTTCGAGCACCGTGATGGTATTCTCTTAAAAGCGATCAACACAACGATCCAGCTGACCTATGGCGGATTGTTCTTCCCGTTCAACGATGCGATCAAAGACAAGAGCCTGAACACCGCCGAACTCTATGAAGGCGTGGCGATTGCTTACGGGCAAACGCGCGATCCCGGCCTGCTGGCGATTGCCGAATTTCAAGGGCGTACCGTATTGACCAAAAACGGTCTGGCGCTCTCTCGCGATTTGGCCGCGGGCAAGTCCAAGCCGTTTCCGTTCCGCTCGATCCTTTTGTCTGATGGGCCAGAAGGCAAGGCGGGCGCGATTGCGGTTTTGCGCGATGGCGAGGAAAAGGGCCTCGATCACACAGTGCTGGTGGCAAAGAATGCTAGCCAAGGCTTTGGGCATGGGCATTTCGACAAATTGAGCTGGCAGCTTTACGACAATGGCGCAGAGATAGTGCGCGATTACGGCGCTGCGCGCTTCCTCAATATTGAAGCAAAAGAAGGCGGGCGATATCTGCCGGAAAATGAGACTTGGGCAAAGTCGACCGTGGCGCACAACACACTGGTCGTGAATGAACAAAGCCATTTTGGCGGTGATGTAAAACTGGCCGACCAGCACGCGCCGCAGCAGCTTTATTACACTGATGGAAGTGGCTTGCAGGCAACGACAGCCACAATCGACAGCGCTTATCCTGATAGCAAAACGGCATTCACCCGCACATTGGCAATGGTGGATGTTGAAGGGCTTTCCGCGCCCGTTGTGATTGATGTTGTGCGGGCCAAGGGTGAGGGCGCGCAGCAGTTTGATTTGCCGCTCCATTACAATGGTCACATTATGCAGGTCGGCTTTGATGCGGCCAATAATGTCACGGCGCGCCCTGTGCTTGGCAAAGAGAGCGGCTATCAGCATATTTGGGTCGATGCCGTGGGTAAACCAGCGGCCGGCAAATCCTTCCTTACTTGGATCAAGGATGGGCGGTTCTACACTTACCGCTTTGTGCCGAGCGAAGGCATGGAAGCCATTCTGGCTGAAAGCGGGGCCAATGATCCCAATTTCAATCTGCGGCGCCAACCTCTGATTATTCAGCGTGTTTCGGGCGCCGACAATGCAACTTTTGTCAGCGCGTTAGAAAGCCACGGCCTGTATGATGGCGCGACCGAACAGACGATTGATTCTGCGAGCCAAGTGGCATCGCTGAAGCATCACAGCCAAGGCGCTTATGACCTTGTTGAGATCACAACCGTGGCTGGCAAAACCGCAACATTGGCAATTTCCTACGACAATGACGTGAGCAAAACACACCGCGCCAATGTGAACGGACGCGAGCTGGTCTGGCAGGGCTTTATGGCGCTGGTTGATCCGGCAGAGGGGCAATAATGGCGACCATGACAAATACATCAAGCCCAGCTTTTGTTGAGGCAAGCGCAGTCGAAGTCGAAGATTTGGGCGGCGGAATATCGCGCCAAATCCTTGGGTATGGACCTGAGATTATGATCGTCAAAGTGTGGTTTGAAAAAGGCTCTGTGGGCGATGTTCACAGCCATCCGCACAGCCAATCGACTTACATTGAGAGCGGCAAATTCGAAGTCTTTATCGACGGCGAGAAGCGCGTGATGGGAGCCGGTGACAGCACCTATATGGCGCCGAATTTGAAACATGGATCTGTGTGCCTGGAGGCAGGCGCGCTGATCGACACATTTAGCCCAGTGCGTGAAGACTTTTTGGGTGAGGGGAACTGATTATGCCTAAGGGTAATCTTAGATTTTGGGTCGTGGGCCTTGTCGCCCTAGCGACCATCATAAACTACATTGATCGGGGTGCGCTCGGCATATTGTGGCCTGATATTAAGAAGGAGTTTGGTTTTTCAAATCAGGATTATGCCAACATCGGCACCGTTTTCGTCCTTGCATATGCATTCGGACAGGGCATTTTCGGCAAGATTTTTGATTGGCTTGGAACGCGCATTGGTTTCGTTCTGTCCATCGGCGTGTGGTCCATCGCGACTGCGCTGCATGCGCTTGCCGCTGGTGTAGGCTCATTTGCGCTTTTTCGCGGTATTTTGGGTGTAGCCGAGGCTGGCAATTGGCCCGGTGCAGCAAAGGCGAATGCGGAGTGGTTCCCTATAAATGAACGCGCTTTGGCCCAAGGAATCTTTAATTCTGGGGCTGCCATTGGCGGGATTATTTCACCGCTCCTTCTGGGACACCTCGCGTTATATCTAGGCTGGAAAGCAATCTTCGTAGTCATCGGTATCGTTGGCCTGCTTTGGCTGATCCCATGGCTTATCGTCTACAAGTCTAAGCCTGAAACGCACCCTTGGCTCTCTGAGGACGAGCGTAGCTATATTCTCTCTGGACAAAGAAACACTGACGACGGTGAAGAGGACAGCGATTACAATCCTTCGACCGGTGAAATGCTGAGCCGGAAGGAAACGTGGGGCGCCATTTTGCCCGCGATGTTCATCGATCCAATTTGGTGGCTCTTTGTGTTCTGGATCCCGATCTATCTAATCGACACGTTTGGGTTCGATGTCCAACAGCTCGGCTTGTACTCTTGGGTACCTTATGTCGGTGCGATGTTCGGTGCTTGGTTCGGCGGATTGCTGGCGCAAAACCGGCTGAATAGCGGATGGTCAGTCAACAAGACACGTAAGATGGTA
>JALZVZ010000355.1 GCA_023299945.1 Altererythrobacter sp.
ACCGGGCTGATTGTGCAATTGGGCGAGTGGGTCATCCGCAATGCCATTCATGATGCGACCGATTGGCCAGACACGATCCGTGTTTCTGTAAATCTGTCGCCTGCTCAAATGCGCAGCGCGGCATTGATCGGCGTCATCGTCAATGCGCTGGCATCCTCCGGCCTTAGCCCTGATCGGCTGGAGCTGGAGATTACTGAGAACGTCCTGTTGCAGGGCACAGAGGTCAATATTGCGACCCTACATAAATTGCGCGATTTGGGCATTCGCATTTCGCTGGATGATTTTGGTACCGGATACAGCTCGCTCAATTATTTGCGCAAATTCCCGTTTGATAAGATCAAAATTGATCGCTGCTTTGTGAATGAATTGGAGGATAATCCCGATTGCCTTGCGATCATCCGCGCAGTGACAGATCTCGCGCGCAGTCTTGGTATGACCACGACAGCAGAAGGCGTGGAAGATGCCAGTCAGCTGGCCACTCTGCGCGGCGAAGGCTGCCACGAGGCGCAAGGGTTCTTATTTTCTAAAGCGACCAAATTGTCAGAGTTGACTGACCTGCGCGAGAAGCAGACCATTATGCACAATCCAAGCATTCCGCTCCCTTTGCACGCTAGGCAAGCGAAAGACGCTAAGGCTGCAAAAAAGGCAGAGGATGCCCAAACCGTCAGAGACGCCGCAGAGCAATCGCCCGGCAAAAAGAGCGCCTAATTAGCCGCCCTTTTTGGCTTCAATCCAGCGGTCAATTTTCGCTTCAAGAACGGCCAGCGGCAGCGCGCCAGTGTTCAGCACTTCTGCGTGGAATTCCTTAATGTCAAAATCATCGCCTAGCGCTGTTTCCGACTTGGCCCGCAATTGCTGAATTTTCAGCGCACCGACTTTATAGGCAAGCGCTTGGCTTGGGATCGCAATATAGCGGTCAATCTCGGCGGTTGCATCGGTCACGCCTTTGGATGAATTGGCGAGCATATAGTCAATCGCTTGCTGGCGGCTCCACCCCTTAGCGTGAATGCCGGTATCGACCACTAGGCGGATCGCGCGGAACATCTCATCATCCAGCGTGCCATACCAAGCAATCGGGTCTTCATAGAGGCCCATTTCAAAGCCCAATGTTTCGGCATAGAGCGCCCAGCCCTCTACATAAGCGGTGTTGCCGCCAAAACGCATGAAGGCAGGCAGGCTTTCGTTTTCCTGCGCGAGGCTGATTTGGAAATGGTGCCCCGGTGCGCCCTCATGCAAATAAAGCGTCACGTTCTGAGTGATCGGGCGGCTCGGCAAGTCATAGGCGTTGAAATAGAAAATGCCGGGTTTCGAGCCGTCTGGTGGGCCGGATTGATACGAGCCGCCCGCCTGAAACTTCTCACGAAATGGCTCATAAGGGCGGATTTCCAGCGGCGTTTTGGGCAGCAATGAGAAATAATCGCCAATGCGCTTATCAACCTCTTTGCCGATGCTGTAATATTCCTGCGTCATCCACTCGCGGCTCGGCGGAGTAAATTTGGGATCGGTGCGCAAAAAAGTGAAGAATTCACTCAACGTGCCTTCAAAGCCCATCAACTTTTGTACCTTGGACATCTCGCCGCGAATGCGCGCAACCTCTGACAGACCAAGATTGTGAATTTCATCCGCTGTCAGCGGCAGTGTCGTGGTATCACGCACCAACTTTTCATAAAGCGCTTTGCCGCCCTTCATTTCCGAGAGGCCCACGCTGTCTCTTGCTTGAGGCAGATAGGTGTTCTTGAGGTAATCGCGCAGCTTGGTGTTGGCACCGTAAATGCCGCCAACCGATCGCTCGAAGCCTTTGGTCAGGCGCGCTTTGTCTTCTGCACTAAAACTATCGGGCATTTCCTTGATCGGGCCCCAATAGGGCGAAGTCTCAGGCAATTCGGCCAGCTGCGTATCGAGCTGCTCAACCATATTGCCAACCGTTAGCTTGGTTTCGAAGACACCGTTCGCCGCACCTTCTTCGAAGCGGGCAATGATCCGGCTTACAATTTGATTGTATTGACCATGGCGTGAAATAGCGTTTTCATAATCCTTCACCGTTTCAAATGGCGCGGCGCTTTTACCGCTTTCAAGTGTCGGATAGAATGTGTGCAAACCAAAGAAATGGTTGATTGGGCGCGCGCGGTTGACCAACAAAATATCAGGCTCAAATTCGCTCAGCGCCTCTTCCTGATTGCGCTTGAACACATCAAAGGCAAGCTTGTCTGTTTCATTCAGAGCCGCTCGATCAATCGCGCCAATTTCGGTCAAATTTCGCTGCGCCAAGGCTTTCGTTTTGGCCTCAAGCTCATCGGTATAAAAATCGCCAAGTTGATCGGCATTATCGTAAATCCCGCGGAACATTGCGCCAAGAGGGCTAAGCGCAAGCTCGTCCTTATCGGCGCGCTCGAACAGAGCAAACATAGTGTCACGTTCGCTAGTGGTTGCCGCGACGGGCTCTGCCGCAGCAGGAGCAGAAGCCGGCGCCTGAATGCTCGCCTCATCAGAGACAGTTGAACAGGCGGAAATCGCCAAAACAGAAGCAGTAAGAAGTGCGTTACGAATCCGTGTCATAATATAGTTCCGCTATTGAACGATCTTTGATCTGGCGCGCCTGCTAACTCGCTTGGCTACGCGCAGCAAGCAAGCAACCGATTAAACTACAACAACAGCCGACCGGCGTAATTGCGGCCGCTATTGGGTTTCTGGTATTTCTAGCGTCTCGCCGACGCTGTCAAAAAAAGGCAGTTCGCCGTTCTCTAGAAATTCCGGAGTTTCCGCTGGCACATGGATCGCCACAGGAGCTTTTGCGTTGAGCGTTTGATCGATAATCTGGTTCACATTATCTTCCCTGTAAAACCAGAACGGCAGCATCGCTAGACCGCTTCTTTTGGCCGAGAGGAATTTTGACAAAGCCGTAAAGTGCTCCGCTGCTGGGTCAGCATCACCCAGATGCATCACGCGCGAGGTGCCGCCTTTGCCGCTGGCGGCTGTCACGCGGTAGCTGATATTGTGGACCGCGGCATGCCGGTCGGGCCAGCCTGCATGAGGGGTCCGAAAGGCCTCGATTACCGCGCCTTCTGCACCGGGAATTTCGATCCCTTGAACAGCCTCGCCATTCTCCAATGTGATGCCTGTCACCCGGCTTTCAAAACTCGCCTGCCAATTCGCATCTTCGCGCAAGCGATCAATTCCTTGATCAGGCGCAATCAAACGCAATTGCGGCTGCGATGCCATCATCCGCGAAAGCTGGCTGGGTGAGAAATGGTCGCCATGGGCATGGCTGACGAAAACTGCATCCACGCCGTCATAGGGCGGCCTGCCGGAAATAATGGCCTCGATCAAGTTCGGGGGCAATTGCTCCAGTGATCCAAAGTGATCATCATACAGCGGATCAAAAAGCAGCTTCAGGCCCGTGCCATCACTCCCACCCATTGTTGTCATCACTCCCGCGTTCAAGATCGAAGTCGCTGTGCTTGAATTTGGCGCAGATATGCCTGCCCCCACATCGCCGGTCTCAGCGCCGTTTACTTGCGCCGGCGCGCCGCTGCATGATGCCAAGACAAGCGCAACACCGCACAGCAATGCACCCCGCGCATCAGTCCTATTCTTCAAATGAAATAACCGGTGCATTGTCCTTGGTATCCTTGTGCTGAAATTTAAAAGAGCGGGAAAGGCCATCAACGCTCGTCTCGTTTGATAAGCTTCTGCAGTCGTTTGAACAGGCCATCACCGCGCAGCGATCCGGCCTCCTTTAATTTGCGCTGATGATCGGGGAATG
>JALZVZ010000356.1 GCA_023299945.1 Altererythrobacter sp.
ATGTTCGCGCTGGATCAATCCTAGAACCACAGCAAGAGCGACACGCTCCGGTCGGTCTCCTGGCTTGCGGATCAACGCTTTTGCCCCCTCACCTTCCCGGATAAAACATCCAGTGGCTGCGCGCCCAATTAAGGCACGCACGAGAGCAAAGCTCACCGCTCACAGTTGCAAGGACAGCTGCGGATTAGCGCCACAAAAGACGCTCACCGCATTCCCGTTACCGGCGCGTATTGTACGGCGCAGACCACTGGCCTGCGCTGCACAAAATTTCTTTATTGTTAGCGGCGCGCAATAGCAAGCACAGCAGTGCCTGCCATAGCCGCCTTAGTTCTCGGAAGGCCCGACGGGCTGAGCCACTGGCTGCGATACGAAAGTCGGCCCGCTGCTGGTGTTTGTAGACTGTATCTGTGCCGGTGCAGGCGCATATTTTGCATCCCACGCAGCAACATCAACGTAATATTGCTCATAAGCGCTGTAGAAGCGATCGAACACACCCTCCATCCGCGGCAATGCGGTCGCAACAAATCCTGTCAGCTCGCCTCGCGGCACAGCTACGAGATCGCGGCTAACCGCCAATGCCTCATCGCAAAATGCCGGCAATGCTGGCGGAAGCGCGAAATAATTATAGACCTTGGTCTGGTAGCTATCTTGAATATTGCGCCCCTCACGGCTGCCATGTTTGGAGCTATATTCAAGGGCAAGCGCATTATTGGCACTGGCCAATTCGCGTTCATGCGCCTTCAGGAAAGCGCCGTAATTTTCAACCAGCCCAACATGCCGAGTGCTGCGGCAATTGAGCGCAGCCACATTGAGGCCAGAGCGCACATTCCATAGCTGCTGTGTCGGCGTGATACCTGTATTGACCGTGATCCGGCGGCCATCAATGCCCCTCGGCGGAACCGTCATATTCAGGCTCGCTCCGCCCGGAGGCGCAGGCCGCGCCGGGATCACTTCAACCGGAGGCGGTGGTGGTGGTGGTGGTGGCGGAGGAGGCGGCGCCGGTGTCGCACAAGCGGCCAATGTCGCTACACCAAGACCTATGACGGTGATTTTCAAACCTGAGACGCCGCGTGTGCTGCTGCGTGATGTATCCGTAAATGCCATAGTTCTTTTCCGTATTCCTCAACCCAATGGCATGGTGCACGCACCCGCCTTTCCCCAAACTGAAGCGCGCCTTAAATTGCAACGCAAAACTCAAGATCTGTGGTTAGCCGCTCATTCTACAAAAGCAAATGCCCGGAGCGTTTTAACGGCCCCGGGCATCGATAAAGCGTTGTTGCGGCGCGCTTTAAACCCGCGCCGCTTTGGATGTTTCGCTTATTAGTCTTGCGAACCCATGAAGGTAAGCAGGAACTGGAACATGTTGATGAAGTCCAGATAAAGGCTCAACGCGCCCAAAATCACCGCTTTGCCAGCAAAATCCGTACCGCGCAGATAGGCATATTCGCGCTTCAAGCGCTGCGTATCATAGGCGGTCAGGCCAGCAAAAATCAGTACGCCAATGAAGCTGATCGCATACATAAGTGGGCCAGATTGCAGCCACATGTTCAGAACCATCGCAACAATCAGGCCAACAACGCCCATGATCAAGAAGCTGCCCATGCCGGACAGATCCTTCTTCGTGGTGTAGCCGAAAAGGCTAAGACCCGCAAAAGCGGCCGCTGTTGCGAAGAATGTCGAAGCAATCGATCCGCCGGTATAGCGCAGGAACAATGTCGAGAGCGACAGCCCCATTAGGATCGCAAAGCCCCAGAACATCATCTGCAAGGTCGCTTGGTTAAACTTGTTCCGGCCAAAGCTCATCGCAAATACAATTGCCAAAGGCGACAAAGCGATCAGCCACATGATCGGCCCGCTGGCAAATTGCAACGCCAAACCAGAACGGAAGGTCAGCAACGAAACAACCGCTGTCAGCAGAATGCCGGAGACCATATAGTTATAGATCGAGAGCATATGCTTGCGCAGACCCTCGTCAAAAGTCACGCCGCTCGACAGCTCATCGCTGGTACGCGGTACCGAGCCAAAGCCCTGCTGCGAACGGGAGTTATCGTTCCAATCAGCCATGGTGAAAGTCTCTCCAAATAGAGTTGTGGGCGCAAGGTTCGCACCCTTCCCAGACAATATCGGTACTTTTTGACGATTTTTCAAGCAAAACCGGACAGAAAGCGGCCAAAATCGACGTGCAAAATGCGCATGCTTTTAACCGTCTTTGCGAGCCTGCTCCGCCAAATCACTGCCCTTTTGCGCCGTTTGTGCCAAAGTTTGGGTTAATAATGTTCTGAGCGCGTGCCCTTCATCCAGCACATTTAGCCCTTCGCGTGTCATCCCGCCGGGGCTGGCAACTCGGTTTGCCAATTGATCGGGTGTGAACTCAGATGCAGCCGCCAATGCCCCCGCCCCATCAACCATTTGCACTGCGATCCGCTGGGCTTGTTCAGGCGGAAGGCCAAGCTCACTGGCCGCTGACGCCAAGGCATCAATGAACCGGTAGACAAAACCAGGACCAGAACCGCCCAAAGCCGTGGCGAGGTTAAACATCGCCTCATCAGCAATCCACTCTGCCGTGCCCAATCGCTCCGCCAGATCGGTTACAAGCGCGCGTTGCTCGTCATTGATTTGCGCCGAGGCCAAGGCATTGGGCGATTTGTTCAGCGCGACCGCCAAATTGGGCATGAAACGCACTACGCATCCGGCATCCGGAAAGGCCCGCGCCAAGGTCGCGCAATCGGCGCCTGCCAGCACGGAAAGCACGCTGGTTTGCGGCCCCACACAGCTCTGCATTTGCGGGGCAATATCGCCAAGCATATGCGGCTTAAAACCCAAAACCACCGCATCAAAGGCGCGGTCTGGGCGCGTATCGGTGAAGTTGGCCCCTTCAGGCACGGGCTTTGGGCGCGGATTGAAAATGGTGATCTGCTGCGGGTCAATACCCGAAGCAATCCACCCCTCAACCATCGCAGAGGTCATATTCCCAAAGCCGTAGATCAGTATGTCGTTCGTCATCCGCCGCTCCCTTGCTGACCGCTTTATCGCGCCCGCCTAAAAAGCGAAACCACTAGGCCTCGCCCGCTGCATCCACCATCGCGCTGGTCAAAGCATCGCGCGGATCTTTGTCGCCCCACAGCACAAATTGGAACGCCGGGTAAAAGCGGTCGCATTCATCAATGGCGGTTTCAACCACAGCCTGAGCGTGGTCGAGCGAAAGCATACCCTCGCCGCCGATCATCGCGCCATGACGGTAGAGCAGCACATCGCCGCTCGACCAAATGTCAAAATGACCGAGCCATATTTGCTCATTGATTAAAGACAGCAGCTCGTAAGTCGTTGCACGTTTTGTTTCGCTGAGATGTAAGCCTGGAAAACACATCAATTGCAGGACTTTGTCCTCTGGTCGCCAAATGCCGCGCAGCTGATATTTTGACCAACTTCCCTGCACCTCACTGGTTACTTCACCATGCGGCGTAACTTCGCACGGCCAGCCGCGCGCCTCGAACAAAGCCGCCAGCATTTCCACCGGCGCAGCGCTCTCTTCTTCGAAATATGTTTCTTGGAGGGGGTTCATTGCGGGGGTATCCTGATCACCATGTCAGGGGAATGCCTTGCCCACCCTTTCATTGGCAATGGGGCGAAGGCGGGCGGCTGGGGAGAACACATATGGCTTGTTCAAAGCCTGTGCACAGAAGGCTGTGGATTATATAAAAATCACTTTATTTCAGTGACTTCTTTGCCTTCTGGGCTGGTGAAGGTGAAGCTGTCCACGCCCTTTTCCTTCAATGCTGTGACCAAGGCCTGCGCAGCCTTGGACGAGGCAACAGGTCCGGCCACTAAGCGATTGGTTTCGCCCCATTCGGCGGTGTATCCCGCGTAATCGTTCAGCAAATCATCGGCTTTTCGTGCGATCCGGCGATAGTCAAATTTCAGTGCAGAGCGATCCTGACCTGTCGCGATTTGCACCCAATAGCGTTTGGGGTTGGCTGACTGGGCCGGTTTCGATTCGGGCTTGGGATTGGCTTCAGGCTCCGGCGCTTCTTCAACCTCGCGCTTCACGGTAAGCGCCGAAATATCAACAGCGCCCGCTGCCGGTGCAACCGATGTGCGCCCTTCGCTGGCGAAATCGGCAAAGGCATCGGCAACGCGTTTGCGCGGTTCTGGGACGGTTTGGACGATAGGTGAAGCTTCCGTTTGCACCGCAGCTGGCACTGATGCAGCACTGGTGGAGGCCGCTACAATCTTAGTGCTTGGCGTGGTCGTGGTCGCATCAGGCAATTTCGTTAAATCGAAACCGGTGGCGCTAGGTGGCGGTTTTGTGCCCGAAGCTTGAGTGCCTTGTGCAGAGCTATCCTGCGAAGGCGTGACGGCCTGCGCGATCTCTTCAATTGGCGCGCTGGACGCAGGTGTTTCGGGCACTGCAACCACCTGATTGCTCGCTGTCAAAGCAGGCGTTTTCCCAATCACTTGCTCCACCGGATTGGAGACAAAAGTCGTGATCGATTGCGCGGCTGCGGCAGGCTGGCTGGCGGCTGCAAACGTGGCGCTTGGAGTGGCGACAACTGGCGTGGCGGCTGCTGGTGTAACAGGCGCTAGCGCTGCTTGTGCAATGGCGGGGAGTTCGCCTGAGCTTTGAGCTGAATTCGTGGCGAGCCCCGGATTGGCCGTTGCTGCTACTGAAGGAGCAGCTGGTGCGGCAATTGCGGGAGCAGCCGCAGCAGTAGCCACCGCAGGAGTGCTCACCGGCGTGTCAACATTGCTGCCCGCACCCGTCCGGTCGGGACGCCGTCGGCGCGGATCAGTTGTCGCCCGGCCCAGTGGTGCGCCCTGCGGAGCCAATCGGGCATCCGCGCCTGCAACCGAGGTTGAACCTGAATATTGCGCAATTAGGGGATCATCGCGGCCGATTTCTGCCGCCTTCGGGAAAATCCCCAAATTGGCTGCCGCTGCCTGCTGCGACTTTGTTAAGCGCGGCATGTAATCAAAATAGGGTGCCATTCGCGCGGCCAAATCTCGCGGCATGACGGCATCTGCAATGGCATTGGCCTCGCCAACCTCACCCAAAATAGCCAAGCCAAATGCGCGCGCACGGAATGCGGCAAAATCACGTTGGGCCACCAGTGGTTTGAGGATGATTTCAAAGTCTTCTTTATTGCCAGCAATAGCATGGCTGATCGCAAGACGCCGTTGCACTTGCGGCCCAGCCCCGCGCTGCATGGCCACCAAATAGCTGGCCTGCGCCTCTGCATTATTGCCGACCAAGTCAAACGCCAGTCCGCGCTCTGCTGCGACAGCATCAGAGGATGCTCCCGCCGCCTCTGCCTCAGAGAACAAACGCAATGCCTCGATTGGGCGATCAGAGCGCAAGAACACCGCTGCAATGCCCATTTTAACAGCCGGATTGCTGGGCGAGAGATCTTGCGCGCGGCCAAAAAAGCCCATCGCCGCTTCTAAATCGTCCAAAGCCAATGCCGCTTTCCCGGCATCAGTCAGCGCAGTTAGATCGCGCGAATTACGAGAGAGCCTTCGCAGGGCAGTGTTCAAACGTGCCTCATCGACAGACGGCAAAGGTTGAACAATCTCGCGCGAAACCGAGCCATTATTGCCCTGCGCATTTTGTGCAAAAACGGGGTCTGCGGCAAACACACTGAATGCCGCTGCGCCCATCGCGCTTGCCATCCATGCATTATAGGAGATCTGCCGTTTCATCACTGGCGCCTATCTAACCTGCAAAACACAAAGCACTAGTGCCCGCTATATGAATGCACGGCGAATGGAGCGAAAATGCGGGCAAAGCCCAACTGCACACCAATATTATTGGTTATTTTGACGTCCAAGGAAGCGCGGGATGCTGAGTGACGAGCCATCGCCATCATTGTCATCGTCATCACCGTCTTCTTCATCACTGTCAGTGCTATCGGTCTTGCTCGAACCGCGCGACAGATTGGCCATGCGCTCAAACAAAGTGCTTCCAGCAGCCGCGCCGCCGCCTGTTCCGCCGCCTTGCGCCGGCGCTGCCGGAGCAGGCGCTGGTTGCGCAGCGGGTGCGGGTGCGGGTTCAGCCTCAGTTTCGGCTGCTTCGGGCTCACCTTCAACGGTTTTCACTCCGCCCAAAAGCCCGCGGCGCCGACCACTGATCTTTGGCTGAACAGCTGCATCATCACCAACTTCTGCTTCTGGCTCACCTTCGCTGATGGCCTCGCCTGACGTCAGTTCGAACGCATCGTCTTCTGATGCAGCCTCATCATCTTCAGCATCTCGAAGACCAGCCAATGGATCAACAATCGCGTCAACATCATCGCCTTCGCCATCAGCGCCGTCACCAGCCTGCAAACCGCTCAAATCAAGCGGAGCCGCAGCGGGTATATCCTCATCATTGGAACCATCAGCTTCCATATCTCCGAAAGTGCTTTCGACCGGATCAGAGATATCATCAGCAAGGGAGCCTGACAGCTCCAGCGGATCACCAGTTGCCCCATCACCGTCACCCGACAGACCGATAACCGGTTTCTTTGGTGCGCGGTTGCTGGAAAGCGAAACCGGCGTCGCATCCCTACCAATAACGCCTTCTGAACCTTCCTCAATTCCTGTTGCAACAACAGAAACCCGGATTTTGCCGTCGAGATCGGGATTAAACGCTGACCCCCAAATGATGTTGGCATCTTCATCAACCAGCTCACGAATGTGGTTTGCAGCCTCATCCACTTCGAGCAATTTCATATCTTCACCGCCAATGATCGAGATGATCACACCTTTGGCGCCCTGCATCGAAACACCGTCGAGCAACGGATTAGCAATGGCGAGCTCGGCTGCATCCAATGCGCGGGTTTCACCCTCTGCTTGGCCTGTCCCCATCATCGCCTTGCCCATTTCGCTCATCACAGAGCGCACATCGGCAAAATCGAGATTGATTAGACCCGGCATAACCATCAAATCGGTGATTGAGCGAACGCCTTGTTGCAGCACTTCGTCAGCCAATTGGAAGGCTTCTTTGAAAGTGGTTTCAGGCTTGGCAACCAGAAACAGGTTCTGATTGGGAATAACGATCAGAGTGTCGACATGCTTTTGCAGCTCGTCAATGCCGGCCTCTGCCGCGCGCATCCGCCGCGTGCCCTCAAACAGGAATGGCTTCGTGACAACGCCAACCGTCAACACGCCGCGAGCCCGCGCTGCTTCCGCGATCACAGGGGCCGCACCAGTACCCGTGCCGCCGCCCATACCAGCGGCGATAAAGACCATGTTGACGCCGTCGAGCGCGTCTTCCAATTCCTTGACCGTTTCCTCGGCTGCGGCGCGTCCAACTTCGGGACGAGCACCTGCACCCAAGCCGCCAGTGATATCCGGGCCAAGCTGGATCCGCTTTTCCGCGAGCGAAGTGCTCAGCGCCTGCGCATCCGTATTCGCCGCGATAAAATCAACGCCTTCGATTTCGGACTCGATCATATTCGCAATGGCGTTGCCACCTGCGCCGCCAATACCGATGACTGTGATTTTAGGGCGCATATCGTCAGTCGATGCGGGTCCAATATTGATGCTCATTACCTATGTCCTCCGGCGCGGCATTGGCCGCTATATTCCGATACGTTTAACTGTGACACAAAGGCCATGCTCCGTAGATAGGGTGCAACCCCTTATCCACAGTGGCTTTTGCTTGAAATGTAAGCCTTTTGCGGCTTTCGGGGCGATTATATCAGAAATACTCTTTGAGAGCTCTGAACAAACGCCCAACTGTTTGCGACCTATTGTAACGATTTGTTACGGTTGAATTGGAACGGATTGCCCGAATATCAATAGGATCATCAGAGGCATACAGGCACAATCCCGCCAATGTTGCAAAGCCGGGCGAGGAATGCGCCTCTGGCAAGCCTTTTAGCGTTGGCGGACGTCCGATGCGCACAGGCATGCCGAGCGCGCCTTGAGTGAAATCAGCCAAACCGTCTAGCTCAGCCCCGCCTCCCGTTAGCACCACTTGCCCGCCGGTTGCCCCGCTAAAGCCCATGCCTTTTAACGCGCGGCCAATCTCATCAGTCAGCGCCGAGGTTTGCTGCGTAACCACAGAGACCAATTCTGCGCGCGCAATACGGTTTTTCTCATCCGCGCCGCGCGCATGCGGCCCTGCGCTATCGCTCAATTCTTCATTGGGACCGTTCACCGGGATCATCTCGCGGTGATCGCTCGGCGAAGCGATCGCAGAACCCGATACGCATTTCAGTCGCTCTGCTTGAAAACGCCTGATGCCAAAGGTGCTGGCAATCGCATCGGTAATATCGCCCGATCCCATTGGGACCGCGACGAGCCCAAGCAACATGCCGCCTGCATAAACGCCAATATTGGTGACATCGCCGCCAATTTCGACCAGCGCCACACCCAAATCGCGTTCTTCTTGGCTGAGGCAGGCATGACCTGCGGCCAGCGGTGTTGCCACCACGGCCTCTACATCAAGATGCGCGTTTTGTACCGCCTCTGTCAGATTGCGCACCGGCGCACCATCTGCCAGCATCACGTGGATATCCACACCAAGCCGCTCTGCATGCAGCCCCTTGGGATTGGCTACGCCGTGCGCCCCGTCCAGCGTGTAATGCGCAGGCTGCGCATGCAGCACCATGCGGCCATCGGGCTGGATCGTTTCGCGGGCAGACACGAGCAATTGCTCAATATCCTCCTCCTCGATCCGGCGACCGCCAATTTCAATCTCAACCTTGGACACTTGGCTGCGCAGACCCGCACCAGAACAGCCAATCCACACACCTTGCACATTGACGTTAGCGTTCTTCTCTGCCCGCTCCACCGCATCACGTATGGCATAGGTCGCTGCAGGCATGTCGGTGATATAGCCGCGCTTAATCCCTTGGCTGGCGCGGTGACCAGAGCCCAGCACTTGCAATTGGCCGCTCTCAGTCAGCCCCATAATCATCGCTGATATGCGGAATGAACCGGCATTTACTGCGGCGAAAACCTTACTGAGACGGTCGGCTGGTTTACCGCTGGCCATTAATTGCTTCCATCCTGATTGAGCACTTTGTCTGCGCGTCCGGGAATACGCATATAGACACGTGGCGGCGCGCGCATATCAAAGGTTGCGACTTTTCCGCCGAGCAGACGGTTCTGTCCGTCCAGCCGAGCAAAACTAACAAGAGCCTTCGCAGAAGCATCCCCGCCTTGCGGCAGCGCGAGCACTTGGCCCGACTTAAACAATAAATTCCAGCGCCGATTGCCGACCCATTCCGCGCCCTTAACCTGCGGCTGCAAAGCAGGCGCCGCGGCCATCAACCGGTCCAAGCCGCCAACAACGCGACTGGCGCCTGCACCAGATATCACCAGCATATCAGCCGCTGCTTGCTCAGAGATCGGCTCAAGCTCAACCCCAGCTGCATCGATTAGCACTAGCCGGTCAGGTTTTTTCAGCACAGCATGGGGCACACGTTCGACAATATCGATGGCGATTGTTTGCGGCAGTTGGGTGGAAACGCGCGCATCCTTCACCCAAGACAATGCCAGCAGGCGTGTGCGAATTGCATGCAGATCAACCAGCGGCATAGGCGTGGCCGCATTGCGTTCTTTCCAGACCGCATCGTAAACCTTCTGATCGTTCATCCGGTTCGCGCCGCTGACCCGCACGCGCCGCACTTCGAACCCTGCATCAGAGGCAAGCCCGGCAACCTGCGCCTGCGCCATGGCGGGGATGCCCGCAAGACTGGCAATGAACCATGCAAGCGCAACCGCGCCGCCCAAAATAATCGCAAGGAATATCCGGTGCAATTGCTCCTCGGTAAAGGGCAAAAGCGCCATTGCGCCATCAAAGAAACCGGTTGTCTTTGCCTTTGCCCGCCGCGCGGTTTTGGCGCGGCTATTGGCTTTGGCAGCGCGCCTGACGCCTTTGCCGCTGCGTTTAATTTGAGCCATTTTTGTCTCCGTCAAACCGCCGTAAAGCATCGGCGATAATGGCCTCTACAAGGCTGGGATAATCCATGCCTTTTTGCGCGGCCTGCTCAGGCACAAGCGACAATGGCGTCATGCCGGGCTGCGTGTTGGTTTCCAGCACGAACAAGCCTGCCTGCCCTTGCTCATCATCCCAGCGGTAATCAGTGCGGCTCGTGCCTTTGCAGCCCAAAATCTCATGCGCGCGAATGGCATAGGCCTCGCACAAAGCGGTGATTTCGGTGGGGATGTCAGCGGGACAAATATGATCCGTCATCCCGTCTGTATATTTGTTCTCATAATCGTAGAAACCGCTTTTCACGATCAGCTCGGTGACGCCCATCGCAACTGGCCCATCGGCGGTATCCAGCACAGCAGTGGTCATCTCGCGGCCCTTGATGAAGGGTTCTGCCAGCAGCTGCGAAAACTCCAGCCAAGGCCCCTTTGCGGTGCGCGCAATTGGATTGCCATATGGGCTGTCATCGGTGACGATGGCGACGCCAACGGAAGACCCTTCGTTAACGGGTTTCAGCACGTATGGGCGCGGCAAAGGATCGCCTTCATGCAATTCTTCGCTGGTCACAATCCGGCCGCCCGGCATCGGAATGCCTGCTGGCACAAGCGCCTGCTTTGTCAATTCCTTGTCGATTGCGATAACAGAGGTCGCAAGGCCGGAATGGGTATAGGGAATGCCCATCAGATCGAGCATACCCTGCACCGTGCCATCCTCGCCCGGTACCCCGTGCAGCGCGTTGAAGACAACGTCTGGTTTAACCTCAGCAATGCGCGCGGCGACTTGGCGGTCCATATCGATCCGCGTGACCTTGTGGCCCTTGCCCTCCAACGCATCGGCGACGCCATTGCCGGACATCAGCGAAACCTCACGCTCATTCGCCCAGCCGCCCATCAAGACTGCTATGTGAAGGTCTTTGGGAAGGTCGCTCATTTGCGCCCTACCCGCTGGATTTCCCATTCCAGTTCAATGCCTGATTTTGCTTTCACTCGCTTGCGCACTTCTTCGCCTAAACCTTCAATATCGGCGCTGGTTGCACCGCCTGTGTTGATCATAAAATTGGTGTGTTTCTCGCTGACTTGCGCCCCGCCAATGGTCAGTCCGCGGCACCCGGCCTCATCGACCAATTGCCATGCTTTGCCGCCATCAGGGTTCTTGAAAGTCGAACCGCCCGTCTTGCTGCGCAATGGCTGCGATGCCTCACGGCTGGCGGCGATGCGGTCCATTTCGGCTTGGATCGCCTCTGGTTCGCCCGGCTTGCCGCGAAACAATGCAGAGACAACAGTGGCGCCTTCGGGAAGCTGCGAATGGCGGTAGGAATAGCCCAGATCATCGAGGCCCAAAGTGACGAGCGAGCCATCGCGCAATAGAACCTCGCACTCCGCCAGAATGTCTTTGACTTCGCTGCCATAGGCTCCGCCATTCATACGAACAAAGCCGCCAACTGTGCCAGGGATGGAGCGCAGAAATTCAAGCCCCGCAATGCCCGCATCCCGCGCAGTAGAAGACACCAGAATACCGCTCGCCCCGCCGCCGCAGCGCAGGGTTGTTTTATCAGTCGCCTCGACCTTCGCAAACGGCTTGCCGAGGCGCACAACAACGCCGGGCACGCCGCCATCGCGCACAATCATATTGGAGCCAAGACCCAGCGCCATGACCGGCACGGACGGATCAAGCGCCGCGATAAAATCAGTCAAATCTTGGTGGTCAGCAGGCTCAAACAAATGATCGGCTGCGCCCCCGCTTTTGAACCACACTAGTTTCGCCAGCGGTGCATTCGGCGTCAGCTTTCCGCGCACTTGTGGCAGAGTTTCACAGATAAGCGCCTGCGCCATCACTCGCCCTTCCGCGTGTTGACAGCTTTTGCCAAACCAGCGGCCCATTGCGTGATGGAGCCTGCACCCATGCAGACAACCAAATCGCCGTCCTCAACTTCGGCGGCAAGCACATCCGCCAGCGCGTCAACATTGTCGATTGTGGCGGCAAAACGGTGTCCGCGCGATTTTAAGCCTGCGACCAATGCGGCTGCATCCACGCCCTCAATCGGTTCCTCGCCCGCCTCGTGAACCGGCGTGACATAAACCTGATCGGCATCGTTAAAGCAGCTTTGGAAATCATCCATCAAATCGCGCAGGCGCGTGTAACGGTGAGGCTGAGCGACCGCGATCACCTTTCCTGTGGCAGCTTCACGCGCGGCGCTGAGCACGGCCTGAATTTCAACCGGATGGTGGGCGTAATCATCGATCACGTTGGCCCTGCCGCCATCCACATCAATCGCGCCCATATTGGTGAAGCGCCGGCGCACTCCGCCAAATTTGCTGAAGCCATCGCGGATCACAGCATCATCGCAGCCCATCTCAATCGCCACGGCAATGGCGGCAAGCGCGTTTTGAACATTGTGGCGGCCCGGCATAGGCAGGCGCACACCTTCGATCCGGCGATCTTCCACGCCGCGCTGACGGATCACAACATCAAAGACATTGCCGCCATCCTTGGCACGCACATTGACGCCGCAAATATCGGCTTGGAGCGAGAAACCGTAAGTGACCACGCGCCGGTCGCGCACTTGGCCAACAACGGCCTGAACCTCTGGATGGTCGATGCACAGGATCGCTGCGCCATAGAACGGCACATTATGAATAAACTCGACAAAGGCGCGTTTGACCCCGTCAAAATCGCCATAGTGATCGAGGTGCTCTGGATCGATATTGGTGACGACTGCGATTGTGCCATCGAGGCGCAGGAAACTGCCATCGCTTTCGTCCGCCTCAACAACCATCCAATCACTGGTGCCAAGGCGTGCATTTGAACCATATTGCTCAATAATGCCGCCATTGATGACGGTGGGATCAATATCGCCATGATCCAGGAGTGCGGCGATCATGCTGGTCGTGGTTGTCTTGCCGTGTGTGCCAGCGATGGCGACCGTTGATTTCAACCGCATCAGCTCGGCGAGCATTTCTGCACGGCGCACCACAGGGATGCGGTTTTCAAGCGCCGCAACCACTTCTGGATTGGTGCGCCTTACCGCCGTCGAGGTCACGACAACCGCAACACCTTCGACATTGGCTTTAGCCTGCCCAATATGCACTTCGATGCCGCGGCTGCGCAGGCGCTCTACGCTGGGACCCTCGGCCAAATCGCTGCCCTGCACCGTATAGCCAATATTGTGCATGACCTCTGCGATGCCGGACATGCCTATGCCGCCAATGCCGACAAAGTGGATTGTGCCAATATCTGTGCCGACGCCCTTCATTGCGCGCTATCCTTTGTCGAAGAGGCAGCGGGCCTTGCCGAGGCTTTCGCGCCCTCGGCGCCAACGCGGATCACATCCATCATGTCCGCCCCGCCAAAGCTTTCGACCAGATCGGCCAAATCTTTGCCAGCATCAGGCCGCCCGCAATTCCATGCGCCATGCGCTGCATTGCTGAGCGTATCGGGAGCCTGCGCCATCGCTTGGATTTGCTTGGCAAGTTCCTTGGGATGAAAGGCAGATTGCCGGATCATCCGCGCCCCGCCAGCATTGACCATTTCGCGTGTGTTTGCAGCCTGATGATCGTCAGTTGCAATCGGCAGCGGGATCAGGATTGCAGGGCGGCCAACGGCGGTCAGCTCGGCAATAGTGGAGGCACCAGCGCGGCCGATAAACAGATGACAATCGGCAAGCCGCGCCTCCATATCCTCGTAATAAGTCGCCAATTCTGCCGGGATATCGTGGCTGCTATAGCGTTCGCGCACTGCGTCCAAATCTTCTGCCCGACATTGCTGCGTCACTTGCAAACGCTGGCGCAAAGCGGGCGGCAACATCGCCAAACCGTCAGGCACGACTTGCGACAAAATGCTCGCGCCCTGACTGCCGCCAGTGACAAGCACCCGCAGGATGCCTTCTTCGCTTAGCGCAGGGAAATCCTGATCCCGCAATTCGAGTACCGATGGGCGCACAGGATTGCCGACCAAATGCGCCTTGTCCAAATATTTAGACTTCAATCGCGCCACGTCAGGATAGCTGGTAGCGATCGCTTCAACGCGCCCTGCCAGCAGCCGGTTCACCCGCCCCAGCACCGCGTTCTGCTCATGCACAAGGCTAGGGATGCCGGCAGAGGTGGACGCTAGCAGCGCAGGCATGGCGGGGTATCCGCCAAAGCCGATCACCGCGCTAGGCTCAAAACTTTCAAACAGGCGAAGCGCCATTTTGCGGCCCTGCCACACAGCGCGCGCGCCCTTAAACCAGCTCAGTGGGTTTTTGCCGAAACGGCCCGCGGGCAAAACATGGGCCGACAAAAAGTCAGGCTTGCCCGGAATAGCCGCGCCGCGCTCATCCGTGATCAGCGCGACGTGATGCCCGCGCGCGTCCAGCTCTTTCGCCAGCGCAAAGGCGGGGATCAAATGCCCGCCCGTGCCGCCTGCTGCCAATACATAATGCCGGCTAGATCCGACTGGGTTCTCGCCGCTCATTGCGCGTCATCCTCTTGTTTCCTGGCCATCTTCCACAGCCCCGGCGTCTCTCGCTCAAGGAACGGATTGCGCCGTGTAATCGCAATCAGCAAACCAAATGTCAGGCACACTGCAATCGTTGACGAACCACCATAACTCACCAGCGGCAAAGTCATCCCTTTGGAAGGGAACAGCTGCAGATTGACCAGAATGTTGATCATAGCTTGGCCACCAATTTGCGTGATTAGGCCCGCGCCTGCCAGCAGGATGAACAGGTTTTCCTCATCGAACAATCGCAGCAGCACCCTTAGAACCATCGCCAAATACAATATCACAACCAAAGCGCAGACGATCAGCCCAAACTCCTCGCCAATGACAGAGAAAATGTAATCGGTATGAGCCTCAGGCAAGTTCATTTTGCGCATTCCCAGCCACAATCCGCTGCCGGTCCAACCACCAGCCAGCAAAGTGCGCTCTGCCAGATCAACGTGATCGAACGCCGTTCCGCCCGATAGGAAGGAATCGATCCGGTTGCGGGCATTGTCATAAAAGAAATAGGTCGCCGCAAGTCCGCCTGCCGCGAGCGCTACAAAAGCGCCTAGCCGCTTCAAAGGCACCCCTGACATAAGGATCAGGACGAACCAAACGCCGCCAAACAGCATGGTTGCGCCAAGGTTGGGCTGCATCATGAGTAGCAAAGCGACAATGCCCATTATAATTGAGACAAAGGCCACAACGGGCAAATTGGGATCGCGCAGCCGCCATGTCAGTATCCAAGCGAGCAGGATCGCGAAGCCCGGCTTCAAAAACTCTGAGGGCTGGAATTGAAAACCCACTTTAATCCAGCGCCGAGCCCCGTTCACCTCCACCCCGACGAGCGGGACAAGGAACAATAGCGCGAACATTCCCGCCGCCAGCACAATGCCCAAACGCCGCGCATTATCACGGGTAA
>JALZVZ010000357.1 GCA_023299945.1 Altererythrobacter sp.
CCGCGCGCCGCCGAGGCATCGGTCGCTTGGCCGATCGCGCCTGCGCGCCGCTGCGCATTTGGGTCACGCATTTCATGCGGCAAGATTTGCTGTGGCCCAGAAAATTCGCTGCCATCGGCCTGCATCGCAAGGCCCCAAGGGGTTGCTTTGGTTAGGATATCTCGGATCTCTTCTGCCGTTTCTTGGGTCAGAAAATTGCGGACTTGCACGCGAGTATTGGAGGCAAATTCTGCGGCCAATGCGGTGCGGTCGAGCGCGGGGTTCAATTCGAAAAGTTTCTTGGCCATATTACTACTTGCGCTCTATCCGGACGGGCCCTGCAAAGGCAAGTCACGCACGCAGAAAGCAACATAGTTATATAGGTAAGTTGACGGGCGCGTAAGGCATGCCTAGTCCGTGTTCAAACTTTGCAACACCATTTGGAGAATCGCCATGGCTACCGCCTATATTGTTGATGCTGTTAGAACCGCTGGAGGACGCCGCGGCGGCCGTTTGGCGGGCGTTCATGCTGTCGATTTGCTCGCAAAATCATTGGATGCGATTGTTGATCGCAGCGGTGTTGACCCCAGCGCAATTGATGATGTGATCACCGGCTGCGTTACCCAAGCGGGCGAGCAAGCGATGCAAGTGGGCCGCATGGGTGTTCTGGCGTCCAAACTCCCGCAATCGACCCCAGCGGTTACGATTGACCGTCAATGCGGATCATCCCAGCAAGCAATCCAATTTGCAGCCCAAGCCGTGATGAGCGGTACGCAGGATGTTGTCATCGCCAGCGGCGTGGAAAGCATGAGCCGCGTGCCAATGGGTACAAATATGACGCTCCATATGAAAGAGGGCATGGGCCACAATATGTCGCCTGGGCTTCAAGAGAAATTCCCCGGCGTGCAATTCAGCCAGTTCATGGGCGCACAAATGATTGCAGACAAACACGGCTTTTCCAAAGATGAACTCGACCAGTTTGCTTTTGATAGCCACCAGAAAGCCATCGCTGCGACCAATGCAGGCGCCTTTGAAGCAGAAATCGTGCCGGTTGGCATTGAGACACCCGAGGGTGATGCGATGCATACTGTCGATGAAGGCATCCGTTTTGATGCCACATTGGAAGGCATTGCAGGCGTCAAATTGCTTGCGCCAGACGGCAAGATTACTGCGGCTTCGGCCAGCCAGATTTGCGATGGATCCTCTGCCGTTCTGGTGATGAGCGAAGAAGCGGTGAAGCGTCACGGTGTCACCCCGATTGCACGCATTCATAACCTAACCGTGACCGCCGGTGATCCGGTTATCATGCTGGAGGAACCATTGTTCGCCACTGACCGGGCATTGGAGCGGGCCGGCATGAAAATCGGCGATATCGATCTTTATGAGGTGAACGAGGCGTTTGCGCCTGTGCCAATGGCTTGGCTGAAGCATACGGGCGCTGACCCTGAAAAGCTCAACGTCAATGGCGGTGCGATTGCGCTGGGCCATCCGCTAGGCGCATCGGGCACAAAATTGATGGCGACCATGGTCCATGCATTGAAAGCGCGCGGCCAGAAATACGGCCTGCAAACAATGTGCGAAGGCGGCGGCGTTGCGAACGTCACCATCATCGAAGCTCTTTAATTTATATATCTGAAAACAAGGAATAGTTTCATGCAAATTTCTGCAAACACCCCCGCCGTTGTCACCGGCGGTGCATCAGGCCTCGGCGAAGCAACTGCGCGCGCGCTGGCTGCCAAAGGCGCAAAAGTCGCTATCTTTGATCTTCAAGAAGAGAAGGGCATGGCGGTCGCCGCCGACATTGGCGGCATTTTCTGCGAAGCAAATGTCACCAGCGATGAGAGTATTGATGCAGCCTTTGCCAAGGCACGCGCAGCCCATGGGCAAGAGCGTATCCTTGTGAATTGCGCGGGCACTGGCAGCGCGATTAAGACGGCTAAGCGCGACCGCAACACTGGTGAAATTTCGCATTTCCCCTTGGATGCGTTCAATTGGCTTATCCAGATCAATCTCGTCGGCACATTCCGCTGCATCGCCAAATCAGCAGCAGGCATGATGACAGCCGATCCATTGAGCGATGATGGCGACCGCGGCGCGATCATCAACACAGCTTCCGTTGCTGGCGAAGATGGTCAGATTGGCCAAGCGGCTTACTCTGCCTCCAAAGGCGGCGTTATCGGCATGACTTTGCCAATCGCGCGCGATCTGATGCAGGAAGGCATTCGCGTGAACACTATTTTGCCAGGTATATTCAACACGCCGCTGATGAATGCAGCCCCGCCGCAAGTGAAAGAAGCACTGGCTGCGTCTGTTCCATTCCCTAAGCGTTTGGGGAATCCAGAAGAATATGCGCATCTCGCCATGACGATGATCGAAAACGGCTATTTCAACGGTGAAGATGTGCGCCTTGATGGCTCGATCCGCATGGCGCCCCGTTAATATGGGAGCGTTGATCGGCCTCGATCAATAAACAGAACTACAAAGACCCTCGCAAGTGCCTAGGCATTTGCGGGGGTTTTCTTTTGCGCGAGTTTTGGCATCGTGCGCATCAAAGGAGATTATCATGAGCTACACTCAAATCCTCGTCGAGAAGGCAGATGGTATTGCCACAATCACGTTGAACCGGCCTGAGAAAATGAACGCCTATACCCGCACTATGCAAAGCGAAATTTGCACAGCGATGGACGATATTGACGCCGATGATGATGTACGTGCTGTGATCTTTACCGGGGCGGGCGACCGCGCCTTTTGCGCCGGCGCTGATCTTACGCCAGAGGGCGGCGGGCAAATATTCTCCAGCGGTGAACAGGTTGACGATCTGTCCGATCCAGAGGTCCGCGATGGCGGCGGTCAACTGACCTTACGCTTGTTCAATTCGAAAAAGCCGCTGATCTCTGCGTGCAATGGCGCCGCCGTTGGTGTTGGCGTGACGATGCAATTGGCAATGGATATCCGCCTTGCATCCGACACAGCGCGCTACGGCTTTGTCTTTGCGCGGCGCGGGATTGTGCCAGAGGCTTGCTCAAGCTGGTTTCTGCCCAAAATTGTAGGGATTAGTCAGGCGCTTGAATGGTGCTATTCAGGCCGCGTGTTCGGTGCAGAAGAGGCCAAGGAAGGCGGGTTGATCCGCTCTATCCATGCACCTGAGGATCTTCTTCCCGCGGCAACAAAACTTGCTCGTGAGATCGCGGACAACACCTCTGCATTGTCTGTGGCGATGACGCGGGCGATGATGTGGCGCTTGTCGGGCACAGAACATCCAATGATGGCGCATAGGATCGACAGCAAGGCGATTTACAAGTTATCGCGCGGCGTTGACGCGAAGGAAGGGATCGCCAGCTTCCTTGAAAAGCGCGAACCCAATTATTCTGGCAAAGTGTCGTGCGACATGCCCGACTTTTACCCTTGGTGGGATGAACCTGGATATGAGTGAGGGCGAGACTGCCCGAAAACTTGCCATTCGCCGCGGCTCGGCTAGATAATCGCCATGGCTGACAAGAATAAAAAGAATGAAATTGGTAGGCGGGGCGGCAGCGACCGGCTCGCAGATTTTCTACCTTACCAACTCTCGGTTACGTCCAATGCTGTCAGCAGCCTGATCGCAGAACGTTATCAATCGCGCTTTGGCCTGAAGATAGCCGAATGGCGCATCATGGCGGTATTGGGCGATGTCGGCTCGGCAACCCAGCGCAAACTGGCCGAGGCCACTTTGATGGATAAGGTTGCGGTCAACCGTGCATGCAAGGTTCTGGCCGATCGCGGGCTGATTGAGCGCGAACCCCATGCGCGCGATGGCCGGTCGCATTTGCTGGAGCTGACGGGCGAGGGGCGCTCTATCCATGCAGAGGTTATGCCGCTAGCCAAAGCTATTGAGGCAGAGGTTTTTGCCGCGCTTAATCCAGAGGAATGCGAGACGCTGCGTTCAATATTGCGGCGGGTGTTTGATCAGGCGAACACTGTCCACCCGATCAAACTTTCCTAAGTCCGCTTTTTTAGCTCTTGGTTGGTCCATCATCTGCGAAGGCATCGGAGATAGAGCAGGCCGCAGGGCCAAGGATCACGATGAACAGAACCGGCAGAATGAACAGAATCAGTGGCACGGTCATAATCGCTGGCAAACGCGCAGCTTTTTCTTCAGCGCGCATCATCCGTTCATTACGGAATTCAGCAGACAGTACACGCAAGGCAGAAGCCAGAGGCGTACCATAGCGTTCGGTTTGTACCATTGTGGTCACAACTCCGCGCACAGCATCCAAATCCACGCGGTAGGCGAGATTATCGAAGGCATTTTTGCGATCGTTCAGGAATGACAGCTCAATCGCGGTCAGGGCAAATTCGTCGCCCAATTCCGGATAAGCGCGGCCCAATTCCTTGGCGACGCGATTAAAGGCTGAATCGACTGTCAAACCGGCTTCTGCGCAAATCACGAGAAGGTCGAGCGCATCAGGAAGGCCTTTTTGGATTTCCTTGGTGCGTTTGCCCGCTTTGTTCGAGAGGAACATCTCTGGGCCTTTATAGCCGGCAAAGACTGCCGCGCTGAGGGCACCAATACGCTTAACTCCACCCCATTCAGGGAAAAAGTCAAAGACATAGACCAGCAGGAACGCAGCACCGCCCAGCAGGATCGGCAAGATCATGCGCAGGGTAATGATGATGACAGCCAATTCCTTATTGCGGTAACCCGCATAGGCCAGTTTTTGCTGAATAACCTGAATTTGGCTGTCTTGGAGGATTTTCATGCCCTCCAGCTTTTGCTTCATCGCATCAGTTGTGTCGGTCTTGCGAACAAGGCTGGCGCGTTTCTTAGCCGTCGCGGTGACGATACCGGCTTTCAATTCGTCACGGCGCGCGGTTAGGGCTTTGACACGCTTGGCCATCGGATCCTTAACGGTGATCGCGGCATAAATCGCCAGAATAACGGCGAAGGCTGCGACACCTGCAAGGATCGTTCCGACGATTACGACGTCGAAGCCAAGCAGAGAAGGGCCAGGTTGGGTATTGATCATTGTATCGTTTCCCTACCTAAATTTCGAAATTGACCATTTTGGCCATGATAAACGCGCCAAGTGACATCCAAACTGCGCCGCCAAGGCCGGTGACAATCAGACGCTCGTCGGTGAAAAATCCGCCGAGATAGTCTGGGTTGATCCAATAGATCATGCCGAAGACGATGAAGGGCAGTGAGCCCACGATGTAGGCTGAGGCTTTCGATTCGGAGCTCATGGCCTTAATCTTCAGCTTCATTTGTGCACGCTTGCGCAAAACATCGGCAAGGTTGGACAAAGTTTCTGCCAAGTTGCCGCCAGTCTCGCGCTGAATAGCGAGCGTAATGCAGAAGAAGTTGAACTCTGGAATGCCCAAACGATCGGCGGTTTCCTGCAAGGATTCCTCCATCGTCCGGCCGATCTTAATCCGCTCGACAATGCCTTTAAATTCGATGCCAACCGGGCCAGGGACCTCGGTCGAGACCACAGACAGTGTCTCGGTTACAGGCAAGCCTGAGCGTAGACCGCGAACCAGCAGCTCAATTGCGTCAGGGAACTTTGAGTTAAAGCCATTGGTGCGCTTGCCGATGAAAAAGCCGACAACCAGATGCGGAATGCCCGCACCGATCAGTATGCCAATTCCTAGCGAGAGCAACAAAGCACCAAATTTCAAGAAGATTAGCAGAGCAATTACAAGAGCAATACCGCCCGAGACATAAAAATATTGCTGAATCGACCACCCTTTACCGGTACGGTCGAGCCGTAACGCCAAAGCTTCACTGCGCGAGCCGGAGCCTGCGACCTTGTGGGATTTGGGTTTGCGAGCGGCAATCGCTTTTTTAAGCTGCGATTCCACCTTTGTGTCGGTGCTCTCCGAATGACGGAAACGTAACTGTTCGAGCCGCCGCTGGCCTTCTTTGGCCGGAGACGTTCCAGACAGCGCTGCGTAAGCGATGACAATCATCGCAAATAGTCCGCCACCAATCAGCAAGGCTTGCATAATGCTCATCGCTTAACGTCGCCCTTCTTTCTTGCTCTTCATCTCAAATCCCCGGTTAAGGGGCGCGCAGCACCGGCGCGACCTGTTCAAGCCGCGCCGGTGCAATATTATCCAGCGGGTTCGGCCGCTGCTTTAGATTTGTTTTTCTTCACCAAAAGTGATTTTAGATCAAAATTGCCGAGCAGCGATTTTTTCTCGAGGGTGACATCTGTCAATTCCTCTTCGCTGGCGCCCATAACGCGCTCACCCAATTGCTTGATGAGTGCAGAGGCTTTGCTGCTTTTGTTGGCTTCGACAAATGTCTGACCAAGCTTGGCAGAATTGGCCGCAGCTTTCGCATCATATGGGACAGTAAAATCGATCGGGCGCTCGATAGAGGCTTCAAAATCATTCTTACTAATCTCTGCCAATCCCGACTGAACCTTATTGGCTACAATCAAAGGATGTGCGTGAGGCGCATTGGTTTTGAGCCAGCTCAATATCCGGATAGTGTCACGGGCAGATGCCAATGTCATATCTGTCGTTAGCAGCACTACATTCACATCACCCAGCACTTGCGGGAAGTTGATGAGCATGTTGCGCGGCAAATCGATCACGGTCATTTCAAACGCTTGGCGGAATTCTTCCTCCAATTGCACAAAGGCAGCGCCATCAGTCATCAGCGGCGAATTGATCGGCGCCTCGGCTGAGAGGATCGACAATTTGTCATTGGCACGGATCATAGCGCGTTCAATGAACAGGCCATCAATCCGGCTTGGATTATCAATTGCATCGGTCAGACCGCGGCCTGGCTCAAGGTCGAGCGCAAGCGCATTGGTGCCGAAGTGCACGTCAAGATCGAGCAGTGCTGTTGAGACATTATGCTCGGTGCTGAACAGCCACGCAAGCGATGTCGCGATGGTGGATGCTCCCACGCCGCCGCGCGTTCCAACAACCGCGGTTGAAACATGATGCTGGGCCACTTCGCCCTCTGCGTTTTTAGGCGCAGCGAACACCGCTTGTGCTTGATTCAAGGAATCGCGCACTTGACCAGCTGAAAGCGGTTTCAGCAGATAGTCGTGAATGCCGCTGGCAAGAAGGTCTCGGTATAGGCGCACGTCATTGACTTGGCCGACTGCGATCACAACTGTTCCCGGCTCGCATACCTCTGCCAAAGCGTTGATGTCGTTGAGCGGATCACCGCTTTCTGACAAATCAACCAGGAGAATGTTTGGGCTTGCGCTTACGGATAGCGATTGGATCGCGTTACGTAGGCCGCCTTTGTTGCATTTTTCAGGCTGCCAACCGAGCTCGATCACAACCGGACGCAAAACGTCCAATGCAGTGTCGTCGCAAATATAGGCCGCGAACGGGTCACGATTCCCGGGCATGCCGGATTTCCATGGAGCGTTCATGATTAGTTGCCTCCTGTAGCGGCTACGTCGCCGCCGTTACCCGAAGGCGCACGATCGCGGAAACTATCGATGGCTTTTGTTCCGCTCATAATGACGGTTTCGCCAGTACCAGCTTGACCCTCGATCAGATCTTCTGGATTGGCGACCATTGCGGCCAGATTGCTGTTTGTGGCACAACCATAACCTTTGGGCGTGCCATTGTAATAGTCAGCGTCAGAACTTTCGCTCCAATCCGGGCAGCCTGGCACAGAAGCGCGTGAACGGGTCAGCACGATGCGGGCATTGCCCGGTTGTACGAAGCCTTCCGTTACAGGAGAGCCGGTTTCAACCAGCACACCATGGCGCGCCGCAAGTTTGCCAATAGCTTGGCGGGTGGCTTCGCTGGCCATTGGATCATCAATCGATACACGGTCGCCATAACCCAGCTTTATTGTGTCGAACCAAGCAGCAACACGCTGTTGCTCAGCAATGCTTATACCGCTTTGGGCGGAGCGCACGTCGAAGGTGTAATTGTTGCGCTCTACGACCGGCTGTTTCACCGAATAGAGAGATTGATTTGCTGGCATTCCGCCGCAACCGGCCAAGCCGAAGCCTAGTGCAAGGGCAAGGGCCATTGCTGGCGCTTTGGCCAAGGTGCTTTTGTTTGCAAAGGTCATCTGTTTTACCTTCCTTACGATTACAGGCTGAAGCCAGGAGCGGCCGTTTCAGCACGGCGATCCAGGGTGTCGGGTTTGTCACTTGCTTGGCGATTTTTCTTCGAAGACTTGCCCGGAAGCACGTCTTCTGCCTCGATCATACTTACCGCTGGCGCTTGACCATTGCCTGTGACAGCTGTTGGAACAGGGCGTTTCGCGCCTGACTTTCCGGCATGGCTTTGGAAGCCAACAAATTGCTGCGCTTCGTTTGCATTCCGGAAACCGTCAGTAGGCAATACGATGTCGCCAGCATTCACTGGCTTCACCAAATATGGTGTGACCACGATGACAAGTTCGGTTTCGCCTTTGTTGAAAGAGCGAGAGCGGAACAAATTACCCAGAATTGGGATGTCTCCAGCACCCGGTGTCTTAGACAGCGTGCGCTGCGAATTATTGCTCATCAACCCAGCAATCATAAAGCTTTGGCCAGAGCCCAGCTCAATGGTTGTTTCAGCCCGGCGTGTGGTGAACGATGGAATGGAGAAACCGTCAATCTCCACCGCGCCAGCGTTGGACAATTCCGAAATCTCTGGGCGCACCCGAAGTGAAATCCGGCCATTGGCCAGCACTGTCGGCGTGTATGTTAGGCTGACACCAAATTGGCGATATTCAACTGATGTTGCACCCAAACCTTGGCTGGTCGGGATCGGCACTTCACCGCCGGCAAGGAAGTCAGCGGTTTCGCCCGATAGTGCGGTCAGGTTTGGCGTTGAAATCGTCGTTGCCAAACCATGCGTTTCAGCCAGATCCAATGTGCTGGCCAAATCGAGGCCTAGAAATCTGCCTAGGAATGCAGCTGTTGTTCCGCCAGCGGTGTTGATAACTGAAGTACCCTCGCCACCATCGGTTACGTTGACGCCCACTGGGCCTCCGGGAGCAAACTGCGAAGCGGCGCCGCGGCCCGTACCGATGCCGAACTGAAATCCATTAGATTGGTCACCAGATGTTAGGTTGGCACCCATTGAGCGAACGAGTGTGCGGCTTACCTCAGCAAAACGAACTTGCAGGTTCACTTGCAGCGGTGTCGCTGTTTTTAGACGGGTGATCACATTGGCATCATCGCCAAGGAAGGCCTGCACAAGGCGTTCTGCCTCAGCTGCATCTTCAGGTGCCTTAACAGTGCCGGTCAGCAGGACTGTGCCGGTGCCCATCGTTGCAACCGAAACTTTTGCCTCAGGCATGGCAAGCGCGAGCATTTGATCAATGCTGCCGATATTGTTGCCAACACGGATGTTTGCTGACCAAATCACATCACCAGCGCGGTTGCTGGCATAAATGGTGGTCTCACCGCCAGCTTTGCCGAAGACATAGAGTTGGCGCTGTGATTTCACTTGCACATCGGCAACTGAATCATCGGCGACGAACACATCAGCCATCGATCCAGGTACAGTGATGAGTTCGCCGCGACCGATTGAGATCACGATGTCCTGTGCTGGCCGGTTGATCGACTGAGCGTTTGCACTCGACATCGGCACGCTCATAAGCGGCGCGGCGGCGAGGCTGGCTAACAGCAGTTTTGCAGTCAGGCTGCGTTTCATGGTCTTGCCCCTAAATTGAATGGCATTCGCCGGTTTCACGGCATGAATTGTGCGGTTATTTGGCATTTTGGCGCCCCCTACCTACCCAGCATTGCGCCAGCGACGGGCACAGTTTGGCCTGCCTTTGACACATTACCTGCGCCCTGTTGCAGCATGCTTTGAGCAGCAGTGCCGGAACCAACGGGTACTTCTGTAGTATTTTTGCCGCGGGTCACGCGAACGGCAGGACCCCTGCTAACCGGTGCGCCGTTGACTTTGGCTGGCACGCCCATAGCCACTGGCGTACGCACAGGTGGCGGCGCTTTGGCTGGCTTTGACTTGGTTTGGCTCGGAACTGTTGTGCGTTGAAAGCGCGATACATCGCCGCCGGTTGAGAAGGTTGTGCCCTTGTCAGCAGGGCGGCTCATTGCCGCAGCAAGCAGCTTTTCTTCTTGCTCTTTGGTTGCGTTTTCAGGGATTTCTACATCGCCTGAAGCAATTGCGCGCTCCAGTTCAGCCTGATTGTCAGCAATCGAGCGCAAAGCGAGGCTAAGCGTACCGATTGTTTGAGCCACAGCGACTTTTTCGGCCAGCTTTGGCGTTACTTCGAGCGTCACTGTACGGAAGGCGCGAACAACAGTCTTACCTTCATCAGTGGTGGTTTGCTCTGTGCGTTGGTCAGTTGCCAAAACGCGCAGGTTACGCAGAACAGTCTCAGCGGCTTTGAGCGATTGGCCCTCGGCACCCTTAACGGTCTGGGTTAAAACGATGTCGACACGGTCGCCCGGGAAGACAAAGCCGGCAACGCCGGTCTTAGCAGACACAGGCACAGTAACTGCGCGCATGCCAGGGCCAAGCGCCGCAGCGAGGAAGCCGCTGTCGCCAGGGCTCACGAGCGAGCCTTGCGTAACCGGCTCACCAGCGGTGATCGGATGACGGACAACAGTGCCGAGCAATTGCGACATGTCTGATTCGCCGTCAATGAAATAGGCGTCTTGAACCAGCTCTTCAGGCCATTGCTGATAACCCATGGCATCAGCTGTAATGATCGTACCGGCAGCAAGTGCGCGGTTAGCAACCAAGACTTTTGGTCCAGTGGGAACGGGGGCAGCCTCAGCTTCTGGGGCACCTCCGCCTGCGAACATGGTTCTTGCAGCAAATGCGGTGCCGATCGCGATGATCAATGCACCAAGCAGCAAAACGAGTTTCTTCCTATCCATGGCTATTCTAGCCCCTTCATTCGGCCCTGTTATCTAAGCGGGCGGGTATCTGTTTTTCGTTGTAACGGCGAAGTGGTTAAAATCAGGTTCACCCCATCACAGAAGTGGTTCCCACACTCGGTAAATAGTGAATTGAAAGCACCCAAAGACCCGCAAAAGCGATGGCAACTCCATAAGGAACAGCCAGTTTGTCGCGTTGACGTTTCATAAAGTGATAGGCGCCCATTACGATTGTGAGCACGCCGCCAGCCAATGCCATGATAATGATCAGCTGCAAAAACCATGTCGGTTCTATCCAAAGTGCCAACGCTGTCAGCAATTTCACATCGCCGCCGCCCATCATGCGAATCGCAAACAAGCCCGCGGTTACCACGAATGTTGCGACCGCCACCCCAAGGTGCAACGCAACGCCGGGCCACAGATCCACACCGCTTACCCACCAAAATAATGGTGCAGCCAAAGCAATGGCAATATTTAAGCGGTTGGAAATAGTGCGACTTTTGATATCGGTGAAGGCCGCATAAACCAGCGCCAGCGCCAATCCACCCAACAAAATATACTGAAAAATCTCGGTCAACGGATTGGCCCCTAAATGGGAAAAGGTTTTTCCCTTGTTGAGGCACTGCTAGAGTGTATCGCTTACCAAATAGTAACCAAGACGTAGCGTGTGAGGAATAAATTGGGATGCCAGTGAGCAATGCTAAAGGCGATTTGATCGAGAATGCGATCGATCGGCGCGCCATTCCTGCACGTGCACAAGAGAGCGTGTGGATGGCGAATGATGGTCACTCGATCCGGCGGATTGATTGGCCCGGCGCTGCGCCTGAGGCGCCTCGCGGGTCGGTCCTGTTCTTTCCAGGACGCGGCGATAATTACGAAAAATATCTGGAGACACTGGAAGAATGGCACCGTGAAGGCTGGCGGGTAACGGCCAGCGATTGGCGCGGTCAGGCGGGGTCTGGGCGTTACGGCGATGATGCAGTTACAGGGCATATTTCTGACTTTTCAGTTTGGATCGCAGATTTGGCGCAAATTTGGGCGGCTTGGGTGAAAGAAACACCGGGTCCGCATATTCTTGCTGCGCATTCGATGGGTGGTCATTTGGTGATGCGCGGATTGGTGGAGGGGGCTGTGACACCCGATGCTATTATCCTGAGCGCGCCAATGCTGCGCATGTCGGGGCCAAAACTGCCTCTGATTGTCCAGCATTTGGGTGCAAAACTGATGTGCCTGATCGGTAATCCCAAGCGTCAAGCATGGAAATGGAGCGAGAAACCGGGCGAGCTGCCGAAACGCCGCCGTGAGCTTCTAACGCATGACGATGACCGCTATGAGGACGAGGTATGGTGGCGCGCCAACAGGCCTGAAATCGTTATGGGCCCGGCAAGCTGGCGCTGGGTGGAGCGGGGCTATGCTTCTGTTCGCATTATTGAGAGCAAAGGTATGATGGAAGTCGTGGACACGCCGGTGCTGATCGTTTCGACCACTGCCGATAAATTGGTTGGCCACGAGGCGAATGTTCGCGCTGCAGCGCGGCTGCCCAATGGCGAATTGCTCGAACTTGGCGAAGAAGCTCGCCACGAGGTTTTGCGCGAAGTCGATGCTGTGCGCGAGCAGATCAAAGACGCTGCACGCGCGTTTTTGAACCGCGTTGCTCCGCAAAGAGGTCTCGGCGGTTAATCGTGAGCGAACCAATTTACGACTTTGCGATTGTTGGTGCGGGCATGGCGGGGGCCAGCCTTGCGGCTGAACTTGCGCCACATGCGAAGGTGCTTCTGATCGAGGCAGAGGATGCGCCGGGCTATCACGCCACTGGTCGTTCAGCTGCGTTTTGGGATGAATGCTATGGCGGGCCAAGGGTGGTTCCGCTGACGCTCGCATCTGGTCCTTATTTGCGCGAGCATGGTTTTTTGCACCAACGCGGCGCTGTCCATCTGGCGCGTGAGGTGGATTTGCCTGCGCTTGAGGCGTTCATTGCCACCTTTGCCGGAACCGGAGTTGCAATTGAGCGTTTGGGGCGGGGCGAGATCGCTGCAATGGTCCCTAATCTGCGCGAAGCTTGGCAATATGGCGTGCGCGAGCCAGCTTGCGCCGATATCGATGTGGCTGGGTTGCACCAGCATTATCTCAAGGCGGCGACTAGCGCTGGTGCGACGCTTGTATGCCGTGCTCAACTTGCGGCGGCTCTTTGGACTAACGACAACTGGGAGCTTGCCACCAAGAGCGGCACGAAATTCCGCGCTGCGACCTTGGTCAATGCCGCGGGAGCATGGGCAGACAGGGTTGCCGTCATGGCGGGGGTAAAGCCGCTAGGGATTGAGCCCAAGCGCCGGACAGTCGTCCAATTGAGGGTTGCGCCCGAGGTGACTGATGACTTGCCGTTGGTGCTCGACATCAATGGTGGGTTTTATTTCAAACCTGAAAACGGGCGATTCTGGCTGAGCCCTCATGATGAAATTCCCAGCGATCCTTGCGACGCCGCGCCTGAAGAACTGGATGTGGCAATTGCCATTGAGCGATTTGAAGCGGTTGTCGACTGGCCGATTGAGCATATCGAGCGACGTTGGGCAGGGCTAAGGAGTTTCGCGCCCGACCGATTGCCTGTCTATGGCCGTGATCTTCGCCAGCCAGCCTTTGCATGGTTTGCAGGTCAGGGCGGCTTCGGAATTCAAACGGCTCCTGCAGCTGCACGGTTCATGTCCCAAAAACTATTGGGCCAAGCCACTGATAAGATGACGGTTAATATTTGTAACGATAGCTATGATCCGGCCCGCTTCGGCTAGCCAAGCTGCGCAATATCTGCAAATGTGAGCCCACCAACGAATTAGGGAGACAATCAATGGGTCACCATTTTGAAATTTACAAAGATAAAGCGGGCGAGTTCCGTGTGCGCTTTAGCTACAACACTGAAGTGATGTTCTCGACACAGGGATATGCCACAAAGGCGAGTGCGAAGAATGCGATTGCCTCCATTCAGAAAAATGGTCCTGGCGCAAAAACCGTCGACAATAGCTAAAACCGGCAGGATTGTTCCAACCGAACGCATGCCGAAACACTGCTAGAAAGCCGAGCGTCCTTTGTGGGTGGCTCGGTTTTTTGTTGCGCGATGAATAGGATTAGTCGTCCGCTTCTTCGAGCAATCGGGCTTGTTCAGCCGCCGCATCGCTAGCCAATTGATCAACTCGCTCATTTTCGGGATTGCCGCTGTGGCCTTTGACCCAGTTCCAGCTCACTTCGTGTGTTGCGGAAACTTCAATCAGCTCGTGCCATAGATCAGCGTTACGAACCGGTTTTTTGCTTGCATTGATCCAGCCGCGCTTTTGCCAGCCATGGATCCACTTGGTCATGCCATCCAGAACATATTTGCTGTCTGAATACAAATCGACCGCGCAAGGTTCTATCAATGCTTCGAACGCGCGGATTACAGCCAGCATTTCCATCCGGTTATTGGTCGTGTCGGCTTCACCGCCAGACAATTCCTTTTCATGGGTGCCCATGCGCAAGAGTACCCCCCAGCCGCCAGGGCCCGGGTTGCCCTTGCAAGCGCCATCTGTGTGGATTTCAATACGTTTCATTACTCTGTCTTTGCCATGCTCTCATTGTTAGGCAAAGGTGTCTCCGCCCATTTTTGTGTAAAAATTCAAACGATTGACGAAATCCATTGGATCCTTGCGTGCAACCAATGCGTCTTTTGGTGTATTGAGCCAATCATCTGCGCGCGAGGAAATAAAGCGCATCGAGGCCCCTCGTGCCAAAATGGGAAGGGCTGCGTGTTCGCTGGCCGAAAGCGGGCGAACTGCTTGATAGCCCCGCATCAGCGCACTGGCGATGTCTGCACGAAAATCGCCATTGCTGCGTTCGAAGCACCATGCCGCATGGGTGACGGCCAGATCATAGGCAAAAAAATCGTTTGCCGCGAAATAAAAGTCTATGAGACCGGTGACTTGATTGCCCAACATCAACACATTGTCGGGAAACAGGTCGCAATGCACTACACCTTTTGGCAGATCCTGCGGCCAGTTTGCGGTAAGAAAGCTGAGTTCATCGGCGCAAATTTGCGGAAGTGCGGGGTCAATTGAAGCCAACGCGGCATCGCCGCAATCGCTTAATATGTTTTGCCATCCAGCAAGGCCCAGTGATTGCGCGCGCGTTCCGTTAAAGTTGCGTGCGGCCAGATGGATTTGTGCCAATGCCTTGCCGACACTGAACGCTTGATCAGGGGTTGGGTGATCAACCGAGACACCCGGCAGATATTCAATCAAGGCGACAGATTTGCCATCCACCAATCGGTGTGATGCGCCTTGCTTGTCATGGATAGTGCGCGGGACGGGGCAACCATTTTCCGCCAAATGATCGAGCAGGCCCAGAAAGAACGGCAATTCTCCCACATCGATCCGGCGTTCGTACATGGTAAGGATAAAGCGCGCGCCGCTGGCGTCTTTGCGTCCATCCGCCCCGCCAGTTTCGATTAGCCAGTTGGAGTTGGACACACCTTCAGCGATACCTTTGGCAGAGACTAGCTCGCCAACATCATAGTGATCGATCAAGCAGCTGAGATCTTCTGCTCCAAGATGCGTATATACAGCCATTGTCGTCTCGTCCGAGCTTCTATTCGGTCAGCTGGCGCGGCAATTTGAAGACCATTTTCTCTTCGGCTGCCATAATGGTGTGCTCTGTCACATCGCGCCATTCGCTCAAGGTATCGACCACTTCGCGCACCAGCTTTTCAGGAGCAGATGCACCAGCGGTCAGTCCCAATGTGTTTACCCCATCAAGCCATGAGGGATCAATTTCTGATGCGCGCTGGATTAGCTTGGATTTTGTGCCGAGGCGCTCGGCAACTTCAACCAGTCGAAGCGAGTTGGAGGAATTGGGGGCGCCAATCACCAGCACCAGGTCAGCGCCGGGTGCGATTTGCTTGACCGCTGTTTGACGGTTGGAAGTTGCATAACAAATGTCCTCCGCCTTGGGTCCTTGAATTTGGGGAAAGCGGGTCTGTAAAGCAGCAATTACATCTGCGGTATCGTCGACGGATAGTGTGGTCTGCGTGAGGTAGGACAGGCCGATATCGCCGGCAAACTCCAGCTTGGCGACATCTTCCAGCGTTTCGACCAGCGTCATTTGCCCGTCATCCACTTGGCCCATTGTGCCGATCACCTCAGGGTGGCCGGCATGGCCGACAAAAATAATATGTTGCCCTTTTTCAATCTGGCGTTCGGCTTGGCGGTGAACCTTGCTGACCAGGGGGCAGGTCGCATCGACATAAATCATCTTACGCCGTTCAGCCTCAGCCGGGACCGATTTGGGCACGCCATGCGCGCTAAATACAACTGGCGCATCATCAGGCACCTCGTCCAATTCCTCGACAAAGATAGCGCCCTGCGCCTTCAAGCTGTCGACGACATAGCGATTGTGGACAATTTCGTGCCGCACATAAACGGGCGCACCATACAGTTCGATTGAGCGTTCTACGATCTCAATTGCACGGTCGACACCGGCGCAAAAGCCGCGTGGCGCAGCAATGAGGAGTGTCAGTCCGGGCTTCTTTTCCCCGGTTTGCGTATCTTGAAAGGGAGCGTTCATGTGGCCCCCTCTAGCGCTTTGCAATGCGCGCCGCTAGGGCGGTGACAGGTGATTTGTGCCAATTGGCAGATTTTTGAGGACATGAGTGACGATGACAATCCGGAACCGCTTTCTTGTGACAGGCGTACTTGGCTGGGCTCTTGCTGGTTGCGCCAGTCAAGGTGAACTGGTGGTTGATCAAGGCGTAGGGATTACAGCCGTGCTCTCGTCCTGCCCAGCCGTTGGCATTCCTGATTACACTGGCGATGTGACGAGTTTTCGTTCCGCTGGCCTCACAACATCAGACAATCTCGATGTGACAGCGGCGATCACCAATCTGCGCAGCACATGCGATGATTCGGCGGACAAGGTTTACACTGCAGCGACATTCGACGTTGTTGGCCGCCGCACTGATGTGCGCGGTGCGCGCCAAGTGACCTTACCTTATTTTGCGACGGTTCTGCGCGGCGGTAGCGCGGTTGTGACTAAGCGTGTGGGTTCGGTTACGCTGAACTTTGCCGATGGTCAGGAACGCGCGCAAGCCAGCGGAAAAGCGGGGGCATTTGTGGATAAGGCGGCAGCGACTTTGCCCGCCGATGTGCGCCAGAAAATCAGTCGCCGCCGCAAGGCTGGTGATGTGGATGCGGCGCTTGACCCGTTGGCTGATCCAGCCGTTCGCGCAGCCATTCAGCGCACTAGCTTTGAATTGCTTGTCGGTTTTCAGCTGAATGAACAGCAATTGGCCTATAACGCCACTCGCTAATTCTGCTCTGATATACGCTCGCAATACGGCGCAAGGCGGTTTGCACTTGCGTCTAGATCGGCTAGGCGCGCGGCTATGTCTGATACAGCTGAAAAAATCCAAACCGTACACGCCGGCTTTGCCGCGAAACTAACCGCCATTCTCGGCGCGCTTGAAGCAGAGGGCGTTCTGCCAGCTGGCACGCAGCACCGCGGCGTAACGGCTGAGCCTCCGCGTGATCCCTCACATGGCGACCTTGCAACCAATGCAGCCATGGTGCTTGCCAAGCAGGCCAAGACCAATCCGCGTGAGTTGGCCGGTAAGATCGTCGAAAAGCTTGCCGCTGATCCTGATGTGATCAGCGCCGAAATCGCCGGGCCGGGCTTTATCAATATGCGGCTCGATCCCTCTGTCTGGATTGCTGAACTGCGCGCAATCGCCGCTATGGGCGATGCTTACGGACAATCATCCATGGGCGAGGGCGAGGATGGTAAGCGCACACGGGTCAATGTTGAATATGTTTCGGCCAACCCGACCGGCCCTTTGCATATGGGCCATTGCCGCGGCGCAGTGGTGGGCGATGCGCTGGCCAGCCTGCTGGAATTTTCAGGCCATGATGTCACGCGCGAATATTATATCAATGATGCAGGAGGACAGGTCGATGTTCTCGCTCGGTCAGCGCATCTTCGGTATCTTGAGGCGCTGGGCGAGGATATTGGTGAAATACCAGAGGGGCTTTATCCCGGCGATTATCTCAAACCTGTCGGCGCTGCGCTGGCTGAGGTTCACGGCGATACGTTCAAAACCGCGCCAGAGGCAGAATGGCTCGAAACGTTTCGCACCGGCGCCGTTGAGCAAATGATGGAGCTGATCGGTTCAGACCTCGCATTGCTTGGCATTGAGCATGATTTATTTTCCTCAGAGGCTGCACTCCACGCAGCAGGAAAGCCCGACGCAGCAGAGAAATGGCTACGGGAACAAGACCTTGTCTATGATGGCGTGCTTGAAGCGCCCAAGGGCAAGGCCCCGCCAGAGGATTGGGAACCGGTTGAGCTGCCATTATTCCGCTCGACCCTGTTCGGCGATGATCAGGATCGCCCGATCAAGAAATCCTCCGGCGCGTGGACCTATTTTGGCGCTGATTTGGCGTATCATTTCCAAAAGGCGGAAAATGCCGATGCGATGATTAACATTTGGGGCGCGGATCATGCGGGCACCGTCAAACGGATCAAGGCGGCGGTTGCTGCGCTGACCAAAGGGGCAGGCCGCGAAATTCCTTTCGATGTGAAGCTGGTCCAAATGGTTCAGCTTATGCGCGATGGAGAGCCGCTGAAAATGTCCAAGCGTTCCGGCAATTTTGTGACGCTGGCCGATATGATTGAGGAAGTCGGCAAGGATGTGGTGCGTTTCACCATGCTCTCGCGCAAGCCTGAGGCGCAGATGGATTTCGATTTTGCCAAGGTAGTCGAGGCATCGAAGGACAATCCGGTCTTCTATGTGCAATACGCCCATGCCCGCATTCATTCCAACATGCGCAAGGCGGCAGAAGAAGGCTTTGCGGCATCGGATGAGCATATCGATCAATTGGGTGCTGAGGAATTGGAGCTTATCAAGCTGGCGGCGCAATTCCCGCGGCTGGTCGAAGCAGCGGCCAGCGCGCGCGAGGCGCACCGGATCGCGTTCTATCTTTATGAGCTTGCTGGCGCTTTTCATGCCTATTGGAACCTGGGTAACACCCAGGTTGATAAGCGCTTCATTGTGGCACAAAACCCTGAAATATCAGGCGCAAGGCTTTTCCTAAGCGAGCAATTGGGGCAAACACTAAGAAATGGTCTGCGCATATTGGGCGTTCAGGCGGTTGAGGAGATGTAGTGATGATGACCGCAGGGGATACCATGACGGGCGAAGACGAATGGGTTGAGGACACCTCACAAGGGGCGGCCGAACTTGAACTCAATGAAGATGAAAGCTTGCCTTGGCTTGAATCGGACGAATATGATGATGGCGCTGGTACCGTTGACACCGCGCGTATCGTCGGTCTGGTTGGCTTTCTAGTGTTGTTGCTCGCGTTGGTTATCGTCGGGCTATGGTGGCTGACCAATCGCAACAATGGCTCTGATGCTGTTGCCGATGGCAGCACAATCGAAGCACCTGCTGGCGATTATAAAGAACGTCCAGA
>JALZVZ010000358.1 GCA_023299945.1 Altererythrobacter sp.
GCCTCATCGACTGCAAAGCCGAGCTCTTCGAGGATATGCCGGGACACTTTCCGGATGACGCGGGAATCGTCGACGATTAAACAATTAGGCATGTGCGATCCTGAATTATGAGTGCTTATGGCTAAAGGCCCAAGGTAACTAAGGGATTAAGAAGCCTCTCGGGCACCTTCGCCGGTTCGGGCCAATTCTGCCGCTTTGAGAAGAAGAACGGGCCCTCCTGCGGTTTCGACCATACCCTCTGCAATGCGCGACCAAACCGCGCCAAAACCGCCAACGATTTGTTCTGGGTCGCCAATCATTTCGTCAACATCGTGCAAGGCATCGACACGCAACGCATAGGAATGGCCATCGGCACGAAATACCGCAGCGCGGTTGTCTGTGGGGTAGGCGCCGGGTGCCTCGCCGATAACAATGCGGCTGTCGATTACGGTCAGTGCTTGGCTGCGCAAAGTGGTGAGGCCGGAAATATGCTTCGGTGCGCGCGGCACAGGCGTAATTGTTTCGATCTCGATCACCGTTTCAACATCGCTTGCTCGCAATGCGCATGCTCGTCCGGCAATCTGGGTGAGGATTAAGACTTCGGCCATTACCGCGCTCCCACTTCAATAGCAGCGCCTGCGCGTGTCTGGGTGCCGCGGGTTTGAAGCAGCGTATTGCAATCAATCAAAGCGATGCTTGTGCCTTCTGCCAATACCAAAGCCTCGACCAAAGGATCTCCTGCGACAGGCACAAGATCGCTGGGTAATTGGGCCGTATCTTCGATTTCACGGACCGCATAGAGCAAATCGCGCGTGCCATCACTTAGGCGCAAGAAACGTGTTTTCTCGGCATTCATGGCCGCAATTTCAAGCCCTGCAATGGGTAAAATTTCATCGTTTACCACTGCATGTGGGTGGGCCTGCGATAGATCAATTTGATGGGTTGGCACGGTTTCGATGCGCTTAATCATCTCCAGCCTAGCGGCCTTGCGGTTGCCATCCATGGCAGTGAACAGCATGGCGGTTATGGTCTCGGCAGCCTCGCCGTCATCATCATTTGATGCAGAATTATCAATACGCGCGCGGCCTTCGTCAACGACACCGCAATCCTGCGCAATTTGCGGTAGATCAAGCAGCATGATTGGCTGTCCGTTGTCGAGCAGCGCCGTTCCTGAATAGCACCGCGTTTGCAGCAAGGCCGGCGACAGAGGCTTCACCACGATATCGCCAATATTGTGGATTGTATCGACCGCCAGCGCGAACTGATCGCCATTGGCCAGCCGGATGAGGACAAAGGTTTGATCTAAAGGTTCAAGCTCTGCCTCCAATCCCAAAATATCTGCCAGCGAAAGGCAGCGCGTGCGCTGGCCTCGCATGGTGACCAGAACAGCATCGCCCATATTCGTGTAATCCATGTCCGGCTGAGAGCCATATTCGACTTCTTCGACATAGGATTGCGGGATTGCGAAACGCTGTCCGGCGACCTCTGAGATAAGGCCTGCAATAATGGATAAAGTTAGCGGAATATGTAGGTAAATTGATGCGCCTTGGCCCGGTGTGCTGGTGGCTTTTATCCATCCGCCGACCCGTTCCAGATTGTCGCGCACCACATCAAGGCCGACGCCGCGGCCTGAAATATTGCTGACCTGTGTTGCGGTCGATAGGCCTGGCTCGAACACCAATTGCTGGATTTGATAATCATCCATCGCCTCCCGCTGGCTTTGCGTGATTAAGCCGTTGGCGACCGCTTTCTCCGCGATTTTATCTTCATTGAGACCGCGCCCATCATCGGTGATAACGATGGTAATACGGTTGCCGGTTTGGCGCGCGCCAATGCGCAATTGACCGGCTTCTGATTTTCCGGCCGCCAGCCGTTCCTCGGGCGTTTCCAGCCCGTGGCCGATGGCATTGCGGACGATATGCACCAACGGATCACGGATCACTTCGATGACTTCGCGGTCCAATTCAACATCGCTGCCTTCGATGTCGAGCACGATTTTCTTGCCCAGATCATGGGACAGATCACGCACAAGGCGAGGGAAGGTGTTAAACAATAGCTCAACGCGCTGCATCCGCATGCGGGTAATTGCATCGCGCACATCGCTAAGAATGGTGGTCAGGCGCTCAAATGGACCGTCAATCATTGGCTGATTGCCCGCTTGGCTGAGCCGGTTGGCCAGATCATTGCGGGCCAGAACCATGTCGGAGACGCCGCTCATGACGCGGTCGAGAAGATCGACGGGCAGGCGAATCGAACGCGGGGCAGAGATTGGCGCTTCTTTGCTGGTGGGTTTTGGTGGCTGATCAGGAGCGGCTTGTCGCAAGCCGGCTTCTGGCTCTAGAACATGCTCATTGGATGGGGCATCGGTTTGATCTTGGGGCGCGCAATCTGTGCTCTTCGTATCAACCAGCGCCGCGATCAGCGGATATTCAGCGCCGTCTGGCACATCTTTGCTGCCGTTTTCAATTGCCGCGACCATGTCGTTAATGCAGTCAATAATCCCGAGCACAGCAGAGACGAAGTGTTGATCGGGAGTGCGGCGTCCGCTGCGCGCATCGGCCAGCGCATCTTCGGCGGCATGGCTGATGCGTTCCAGCCTAGGAAAGTCGAAAAAGCCGCAATTGCCTTTGACGGTATGAACAAAACGGAAGATTGCATCGAGCCGCGTTCGATCCGACGGATCAGCTTCCCAAGCGATTATCTCGCCCTCGATAGCTTCCATCATATCGCGCGTTTCGGCGATAAAATCTGTCAGCAGATCATCCATCGCAATTTCGGCCCTCAATAAACATGCCTAGTCCAAGGCGTCGCCTGTTTATGACGGCCTATGGTTAACGAAGCGTCACTTTTGCCATTCGCAATCCCTACGAGAATATCTGAAAATGCAGTTTTTCTTGTCGGGCGGCGTCCAGTCGTGCGATAGGTGCAATCAAATAGACAACACCCAATGGAGAGACGAAAATGGCCACCCAGCTCAAGCCCAATGTCGAATGCAGCACAGAAGAATGGCAAGCGCGTCTTGATCTGGCTGCATGTTACCGGATCTTCGATCTATTGGGCTGGTCGGAATCGATCTACAACCACATCTCTTTGAAAGTGCCAGGTGAGAAGGACACATTCTTAATCAACCCATTTGGCTTGATGTATGACGAGGTCACAGCATCCAACCTTGTGAAGGTCGATGTTGAAGGCAATAATGTTGGCCAATCGCAATATATGGTCAACAAAGCGGGCTTTACCCAGCATGCCTATTTTCACGAGCATTTGGGCGACCGTGCGCAGGCAATCTGCCACGTCCACACCACCGCAACCATGGCCGTTTGCAGCCATAAGGACGGTTTGCTTCCCGCCAATTTCTACGCTTGCAACTTCCAAGGCAATATTGGCTATCATGATTTTGAAGGCATCACGGTGCGCACTGAAGAAGGCGAACGGCTGGTCGAGAACCTTGGCGACAAAAGCATTTTGATGCTGCGCAATCATGGCCCTGTGGTGATGGATAAAACCATCCAAGGCATGTTTGTGAAAATGTGGGCGCTGCAACGCGCATGCGAAATTCAAGTCGCGACGCTTGGCATGGGCAACCCCAATATCGTCAGCCAAGAAGTGGTCGATGTGCACCAGCGCGATTTGTCGGTGATGCAAGGCCAGGGCGGCGCAGGCATGTTCGATTTCGAGGCATGGAAGCGCAAAGTCGATAAAATCGACACCAGCTGGCGCGACTGATCCAGCCATGATCTCTGCTTAGCAGGCGCAAATTATGCCGCGTATGACAGTCAATGAACGTCCAATCGAATTTGATATGGACCCTGAAACCCCGCTTTTGTGGGCGCTGAGGGATGCTGCCAATTTGACGGGTACGAAATATGGCTGCGGCAATGGCGATTGCGGCGCATGTATGGTGCTGGTCGATGGGTCCGCACTGCGGTCTTGCCTGATTACAATCACCGAGGCTGAAGGGCGCTTTATCACCACAGTCGAAGGGCTATCGGGCGACCGCTCGCACCCTGTGCAGCAGGCTATGGTGGCAGAGCAAGCCATCCAATGCGGCTTTTGTACGCCTGGTATCGTGATGGCGGGCGCGGCCCTGATCCAGCGCAATGCCGATCCCAGCAAGGAAGAGATTGAGGCGGCGATCCCCAACCTTTGCCGCTGCGGCGTCTATCCGCGTTTGGTGGGTGCGATTGAGCGGGCAGGGCGCGTTGCTCGCCGTCAAGAAACGATCAGCGCGGCGCCTGCACCGGGCATAAGCAGCGAGGATGCAGCCGAGGCTGTGCCCGCATTGCGGACTATCCCTGAAGAGGGGGAGGAAGAAGCCGAGACAAAACCCGATACAAAATCCGAGGCCGCGCCAAAGGTTCAACCGGCGGCTCAGCCAGCGGCCAAACCACAAATTGATCTTGGCCCATCAGCCACCAGCGATACGAAAGAGACGAAATGAAGGCGACCATTTGGCACAATCCGAAATGCGGCACTTCGCGCAAGACACTCGCCATTTTGGAAGAGCATGGCGCCGATGTGACCGTGGTGGAATATCTCAAAAATCCGCCAACGGCTGAAAAACTCGCGCAATTGTACGCAGATGCTGGGATTACGCCTAACGCCGGCCTGCGCATTCGCGGTACGGATGCAAAAGAGCGCGAGCTGCCCGATGCAAGCGCGGCAGATGTGCTGGCTGCAATGGCGGCGCAGCCTGTCTTGATTGAGCGACCTTTGGTGGAAACGGACAAGGGCGCACGCCTTTGCCGCCCGCAGGACACTGTGCTCGAAATTCTGTGAGGTTTCGCACCGCCGCTCAGCGGTCTGTCGTTAGCTTCTCATCTGCTTCCAATGCGCGCATCCCGTAAGCAAACACGGTAATGCACAGGGCGATGATTGTGCTGAACGCGATGGTCTCATTGAAGTTATACAATAATACACCCAGCGCTGGCGCAAAGATAAACGCCGCGCCCGCCACGCTGGCGACAATGCCAGAGGCTTGGCCTTGCTCTGCGCGGGTAACCGCTAGCGATGTGCCCGCCGTTGTGCCCGGGCGGAACAACCCAAAGCCCAGCGATGCCACCGCATAACCCAAAGCAATTGAGTGCAATTCTTGCGCGAACGCAAAGATCAGCGTGCCGATGGCCGCCATGGTTATGCCAGACAGCGACGCTGCGCGCGGACCAAGGTTGAGTTTTGGGATAACGCCCCATTGCGCCAGCAAAGTCGCAATCGCGCCGCACATTAGCACAATACCTACGGGGCCAGCGCCCTCCAGCGGCGTCTCGCGCAGGCCCATCCGGTCGAGCACCAGAAAGCCGACAATTCCCATCAGCATCGCCTGTGCATGACCGCCCGCCAAAGCCGCGATTACCCAAGGGCGCAGGCGCGGTTCGAAATAGCGGAGGCGCGGCTGCTCTTCCAGCGCTTGGGCTGGCTCGCTGCGGGCGGCTTGATGGATCACATCATCGCTATTGTCATCCTCATCGCTGTGATTGGAGTTGGAACCTGCACTAAAGGGCGCATCAAATGTTCGGCCCTTGGCGGCAAATTGCGGCTCGTCATCGGGCAGGCGCAGGCGCAGCATTATCAGCGCTGCAACGCCTACCAATGTAAACACCACAAATGGGCCAGTCAGGCCCAATCCCGGGATTACCATCAAGGGTGCAAGGGCAGGGCCAAGCACAGTGCCCAGCCCAAAGCTGGAAGCAACCAGTGAGAGAGCCTGCGTGCGCTGCGAGCGCGGAGTGCGCGATGCGACATAGGCTTGCACAGCGGGCGGGGCGGCGCTGCCGAACAGGCCATAGAGGCTGCGCGCAATAGCAAACAAAAACAGCGTCCAAACCGCCGTCAGTAATCCAGTCAGCCCGAACCAAAGCACCAATCCACACAGGCCCATGGAGACAATAAAGCCGAGCATGCCCAGCGCCATCATCGCCTTGCGGCCGCGCTTATCAGAACGCCTTGCCCAAAATGGCGCGCAGATCACCCACAGCAATGCCGACCAAGTGTAGGCAAGGCTGATCCACACATCGTCAATTTTGAGTGCTGTACCAATCGACGGCATCACCGATTGCATTGCGGTATTGCCCGCCGCTGTTACCAGCATGACGATAAAGAGCAGCGCCATACGCTCGCGCGAGATCGCGCCTGTAGGTTTAGCTGCCTGCGCCAACTCAGAAGCCTGTTCAGTAGGAGGTGCGCCATTTGCCATCAGGCGTTTACCGCTAGGCCAGCTGCGGCGATCATGCAATCAGGAGACTTATCTTGAAAGTCACTATGTAAAAGTTTCGCTGACCGCCTCTGGCGTGCTGCCTGCGACCTGCTGGTAAAGTGCAACCGCAATCGCAGAAATAACCATAGCCACCAGCGCGCCCAAAATACCGCCGAGCACGCCCGTAATCAGGCCCGCTGTCGATCCGCTGGCCAAGGCGGCAAGTGCGCCAACCGCGCCGCCCACTAGCAAGGCAATCACCATATAGGCTACCATCAGCAGCAGCCAAAAACCCATCATCGCCCAGTGACGCGGTGCTGTCAGCCGCCAACTGCGTATCATTGCTGTTACCGGGTTATAGTTTTGCTCAAGCATAATCACCGGCATAGTGACGCTGAAACGGGCCATCAAATACACCACCATCACCAATATGCCGATTGCCGCGACAATCGATAAAACCCCTGCCAGTGCCTCGCTAACGACTGCAAGAATGCCCACCGGAATGAACAGCAAAAACGCAGCGAGCACATAAGTTAGGAAAAACAAGATCATCACGCCGATCAGCGTTGGGATCGATTTCAATCCGCGCACAATCGCCTCACCCACGGTAGCGCCGTTTTCACCCATCAGCGTAACCATGGCGGAATATCCCGCAAAGCTCGCCGCCGTCGTAAGCAAGCCCCAACCTGCAATTGCGCCCGCCATTTCTCCAAACTGCGCCATCATTTTTTCCGGATCGCCATCAGGATCCATCATCGCGTTCATATTGGCGAGTTCCGGCACTGCAAGGTAGAGGATGATGGAAGGAAGCAGCAAAAAGACGCCAGCAATAATCGCCAAAAGCTGGAAATTGCTTGAGAGCAATTGCACTGCTCTGTCCCATGTTTGGCTCATATCAAATTGCATTGCTCGGTCCCTCAATTAATCCCTGCTCTTGATATGCGCCAATAATGCCGCCACGCAAAGGTGTGATGAGTAGGATGTCCGCAATTGAATCTCGGCGTGATGATACGCCCGTGCCCTACCGTGCAGCATTGGCGGCGATGGAGGCGCGCAATGCAGCGATCCATGAAGGCGGTGCGGCGGAGCAGATTTGGCTTCTGGAGCATCCCCCCGTCTATACAGCAGGCACCAGCGCCGATGGCGCAGAAATGCTCGACCCGCGTTTCGAAGTGGTCGAAGCCGGGCGCGGCGGGCGCTATACCTATCACGGGCCGGGGCAGCGAGTTGGCTATGTCATGCTCGATTTGACAAAGCGCGGCCGCGATGTGCGCGCATTTGTGCATGCGCTGGAGGATTGGGTGATCGCGACATTGAGCGATTTTGATGTCGAGGCGTGGAGCGTGCCGGACCGAGTTGGCATTTGGACCAAGGATGTTGATGGGCGCGAGGCCAAGATCGGAGCCATCGGAGTGCGAGTGCGGCGCTGGGTGACGATGCATGGGTTTTCGGTCAATCTATCGCCTGATTTGGAACATTTCTCTGGCATTGTCCCTTGCGGCATTGACGCGTTCGGCGTGACCAGCATGGCGCGGCTGGGGCTGGATGTCAGCAATGCGCAGTGGGACGCAGCATTGATGGCGCGGGGGGATGAATTTCTGGCGCAGCTTGCGAATTCACGGCAAAGCAGCAAAAGCGCATGAAGCACGATCAATCGAGGACATTATCGCAATGACTGCCCGCACTATCCAGCTCGCCCCTTTCGCACTCATCATGGCTTTGGGCCTTGCGGCTTGCGATGATGAGCCTGTCGAAGCGCCCGCATCCAAGATTGATGATAAGGATCGCGGCGCTGTTGGCGAGGTTTTGGGCGGCACGATCAGCGACGAAATGATCCGGTATGAGGATATTCAATCGCGCGCGCCAACGATGAAGGATGCGCCGGAAGATGGCGGTTCTGATGATGATGGTGAGGCCGGCAAGGAATAATAGGAGAACTGGCGCTTAGTTAAAAGCGCCAGTCCCTATGTTTTAGCCATCCATTGTTGGATAATCGATGTATCCCGCTTCTCCGGGGAAATACCAACTCTTTGGCACATCTTTGTTAGGCGCCCATTCAGCCCCTTTTGCGATCCGATCGGCCAGATCAGGGTTGGAAATATAGGGCCGACCAAAACTAACCGCATCGCACAATCCGCTCTCAATATCGCGCACTGCTTCCTCGGCGCTGTAATCGGAATTGAGCACCAAGGGCCCTTTGTAAATTTCGCGGATCATTGGGCTTTGTTTAGGGACATCGGTCTGACCAAATGTGCCCTCTGGTCCCGGTTCGCGCAGCTCAAGGAAGGCAAGGTTCAAATCCTGCACAACCTGCGTAGCGGCGGCAAATGTGCCTGCCGGATCGCTGTCATCGCACCCTTGCGAGTCGCCATTGGGCGACAGGCGAACACCAACGCGGTCTGAGCCCCAAACGTCGATCAATGCCTCCAACACTTCGCGCAGAAGGCGCACGCGGTTTTCAGCAGGGCCGCCATATTCGTCTTCGCGCAAGTTGGTTCCATCGCGAATAAACTGATCGATCAAATAGCCGTTGGCGCTGTGCAATTGCACCCCGTCAAAGCCTGCCTCTTTCGCCTTTTCAGCGGCATTGCGGTAATCACCGATAAGGCGCGGAATTTCATCAAGCCGCAATGCGCGCGCTTGCTCATTATCCTTGCGCCCCTCTGGCGTGTGGGCATGGCCCGGCGCCGTTGTGGCCGAGGCAGAGACACCCGGCTCGCCGTCCAAGAAGTAAGGATGCACGATCCGGCCCATATGCCACAATTGTAGCACGATCTGCCCGCCTGCTTCGTGCACCGCCTTGGTGATTGGCTTCCAAGCCTCGGCCTGCTCATCAGACCAAATACCGGGGGCCGACGGCCAGCCAAGCCCTTCGCGGCTAATGCCGGTGGCTTCTGAGATAATCAGGCCAGCGCCTGCGCGCTGTTCGTAATAGGTCGCCATCATGTCATTGGGCACGAACATAGGCTCCGCCGCGCGGCCGCGTGTGAGCGGCGCCATAAAAATGCGGTTCTTTGCTTCAAGCGCACCAATTTTCAGAGGTTTAAACAGCGTGTCGGTCAAAATTTTTGCTCCCGTCTTCATATGAAACTCAATGTGTGGCTTCGCATTGGCAGAAGGGGCGGCTAAGGCGCAAGCGTGAAAAATATGAGCGAAACCAAAATTGCTGGCTGGGCGCTGCTATCCGCATTGCTAATCGGCAATGTCGCGCTGGCATTGGGGCCGTGGTTTGTGCGCCTGACAGACACAGGGCCAGTGTCGGCAGGATTTTGGCGTCTGTTTCTCGCGCTGCCGTTTTTGCTGATCTTAGCGCGGGCCAATGCGCAGCCTTTGGGCGGGATACCGCGCCGGACCTTGGTGCTGGTCGCCATTGGTTCAACCGCCTTTGCGCTGGATCTGGCGAGCTGGCATATCGGCATTGGCATGACGCGGCTGGGCAATGCCACATTGTTTGGCAATGCGGGATCGGTGTTGCTGATGATTTGGGGCTTCATCATCGCGCGCAGCCTGCCACGGCGCGGTGAGTGGCTGGCGATTATTTGTGCGCTTTTAGGCGCGGCGATATTGCTGGGGCGCAGTCTGGAGATTTCCACGACCAGCTTTGTCGGCGATTTGTTCTGCCTGACGGCGGGCGTGCTTTACGCGGTTTACCTCGTGAATTTGCAAGGTGCACGCCAGAGCAAGGGTACAGAATTGGGCGCATGGAGCCTGTTGGTATGGGTGAGCATTTTCGCCTGTCCAGTATTGCTGGGCGTGGCAATCGCATTGGGCGAGCCGATCTGGCCAACCAATTGGACGCCGGTTCTAATCCTTGTCATCACTAGCCAGATTATCGGGCAGGGTCTGCTGGTGTTTGCGCTCAAACATTTCCCGCCGCTCGTCATTGGATTGGCGTTGCTCACGCAGCCCGTCACCGCATCACTGGCGGGCTTTTTCGTGTTTGATGAGCGGCTGGGCGCGCTGGATTTCCTCGGCATGGCGCTGGTGGGATCGGCGCTGGTGCTGGCAAGAATTGCGACGGCTTCGGCCAATGCAAACAGCAAAATGTCGACGCCGCATGAAGCGGATGCTAATCCAAAATAAATAGAGAAATAGGGGAAGATACATGCGCAAACATTCGCTCAAATTCGCCGCCATTCTGGCTGCTGCGACACTGCCCTTAGCAGGCTGTATGACGACGAATGAGCCTGCCCAAGCAGCCGCTGCCATCAGCGCGGATGCCGCATTTGAAGCGATGGCTGCCCGGTATATTGAGGGCGTGGCTGAACTCAATCCGGTCTATGCCACCGCGCTGGGCAATCATGCGCATGACACACGCCTTCCCGACGTGTCTGCCAGAGGCCGCGCGGATCAATACCGCTTTACCCAAGGGTTCGAAATCGCGCTCAAGACGATTGATTTTGCCCAGCTCAGCCGCGCCAATCAGGTTGATTATAAGCTGCTAGAAAATGCGCTCAACTATGCGCAATGGTCATCAGAAGAAGAGCAGCAATGGGCATGGAACCCGCAATATTATCATTCCGCGGCGTCCTCCTCGCTCTATAGTTTGGTGAGCCGCGATTACGCGCCATTTGCGCAGCGCCTGCCCAATGTCGTGGCGCGGATGGAGGCTTTGCCCGCATTCTTGGCGCAGGCCCGCGCGCAAGTGCAGATCGCCCGCGTGCCTAAAGTTCACGCCGAAACCGTGGCCAAGCAAAATGCCGGTATCATGGGGATCGTTAACGGGATCATCGAACCCGAAGTCGCCAAATCAGGCCTAGATCGCACAGCATTTGATGCAGCGAAAACAGAGCTGGAGGCAGCGCTCGCGGAACATCAGACATGGCTGGATGATGTGGTTGTGCCTGGTGCGCAGGGCGAGTTTCGCCTCGGCGCGGATATGTATGCGCAGAAAATGGCCTATGCGCTGCAAACCGATATGAGCGTGGCGCAATTGAAGGCGCGGGCGGAGACAGCTTTCGATGAAACGCGTGCCGGTATGCTGGCTGTGTCGATGCAAATTGACGACTGCGGAAAAATACAGGGACGCAGCGAACAGGCGCGCCAGCAGGCGGTGATTTCTTGCGGGCTGGATGCCTCTTACGAAAACCGTGCGCCGCGTGATGGGCTGGAGGATGCTGCGCGCAAAACTCTGGCGCAGGCTGAGGCATTCACTCAGGAACGCGGCTTTATCCGCATGGCCGGTAATGAAACGCAGATTATCACCATGCCCGAATTTTGGCAGGGCAATGCGGTCGCCTATCTCGACAGCCCGCCGCCGCTGGAAAAGCATTTGCCGGCCTATTACGCAGTCTCGCCGATCCCCGATGCATGGTCAGAAGAGCAAGCCACCAGCTTCCTAAAAGAATACAATATTTCCATGCTGCATTTGCTTTCGATCCATGAAGGCACGCCGGGTCATGCGCTGCAATTGGAGCATTCCAACCGCTATGACGGGCTTCTGCGCGCAGTGCTGCAATCGGGTCCTTTTATCGAGGGCTGGGCGGTGTATTCCGAAAAAGTCGTCGCCGATGCGGGCTATCTCGGCGGAATGGAGACAGAGCAAGGCCGGTTCTTCTTGCTCAATGGTTTGAAGTTCCGCCTGCGCGCGGTCACGAACACTTTGCTGGACATTAAAATCCACACAGAAGGGATGGAGCGCGAAGAAGCGATGACCCTGATGATGACCGGCGCATTCCAGCAAGAGCGCGAGGCAGCGGGCAAATGGACGCGGGCGAATTTGTCCTCGATCCAACTGCTGAGCTATTTCACCGGCTATGCCGAACATGTGGCTCTGCGCGCAGAAGCGGAGAAGCGCTGGGGCGATAATTTCGACGCGCGCAAATATCACGACGGCGTGCTCGCCTATGGCTCTCCGCCAGTGAAATATGCGCGGGCGCTATTGTTTGAATTGCCGGTGGAGTGAGTTCTGCCTTCGTCATCCCAGCGAAAGCTGGGATCTCCCTCAGTCTTGCTCAAGGATGAAATGTGAAGCAGGGTGGCCATGTCTATATTATGACAAATAGGCCAGGCGGTGTGCTTTACATCGGCGTAACCGCTGATCTTGTAGCTCGCGCCGCACAGCACCGAGCAGGTGAAGGTAGCGGTTTCACATCACGTTATAATTGTACGCGCCTTGTCTATGTGGAAGACTATCCCACCATTGAAGAAGCGATTACGCGTGAGAAAGCGATGAAGGCATGGAAACGTGCTTGGAAAGTTGCGGCAATTGAGAAGATCAACCCCGATTGGGATGATCTTTACTTTCAGCTCAACGCGTGACGGATGAGACCCCAGCCTTCGCTGGGGTGACGTATTGTCCTTAAGCCAAATCGCCCTTGCCGACCGTGTCGCTCGCCATTTCTAGCATGGCGTCGAGGCTCTTCTTCGCATCCAAGCGCAATTGCTCTTCGATGATGATTTGCGGCTCCAGATCGCGCAGGGCGGTGTAGAGCTTTTCCATCGTGTTGAGCGCCATGTATGGGCAGATATTGCAGCTGCAATTGCCGTCTGCGCCCGGTGCGCCGATGAAGTTCTTGCTCGGCAAAGCCTTTTCCATCTGGTGGATGATATGCGGCTCTGTTGCGACGATTAGAGTATCGCCTTCAAACTCGCCAGCAAACTTCAAAATACCGCTGGTTGAGCCAACATAATCGGCATGATCGACGATTGTCGGCGGGCATTCGGGGTGCGCAGCGATGGGCGCATCGGGATGCTTCTCTTTTAGCTTCAGCAATTCCGTTTCTGAAAACGCTTCGTGAACGATACAAACACCGGGCCATAGCAGCATTTCACGGTCAAATTTGCGTGACAAATAGCCGCCCAAATGCCGGTCAGGGCCAAAGATGATTTTCTGATCCCGC
>JALZVZ010000359.1 GCA_023299945.1 Altererythrobacter sp.
CGCGCATGCGGCCATTCGTTCCAAATCTTCACGCCTTGCTGCACCAAAGGGCGGATGTTGGTTTCGCCAGTGAGGAACCACAGCATTTCACGCGTCGCGGTTTTCCAATAGACTCGCTTGGTGGTGAGCAGCGGCATTTGGCCGGCGCTAAGATCGTAACGCAAGGTCGCTCCGCAAATCGACCGCGTGCCAATACCGGTGCGGTCCTTGCGTATGGAACCATGCTCCCAAATCTGACGCATCAGATCGAGATATTGCTGCTCTGGATGCGGGCTGCTGGTGCTGGGAATCGCTGGATTACTCATGGCCTCGTTCTATAGCGCATTTTGCGCCAAGACACCCAGTGCACAGGTCAATACCCCCAGCCCAATCGATAGATGCCAGCGCAATTGCATGAAAGCGTCGCTGGCATATCCAAGCCAGCGATCAATCAATGGCGACAACATGATGCAAAAAGTTATGCAAATGAGCGCACTAGCAGGACTTAACCAAACCAATGCCAAGCCGGTAAAAAGCCCCCAAGCAATCAGACTTGGCAAAACAGCAAGGCCGTAAATTCTTGCATTCGCATCACCAATCGCCACGGCCTGCCCCCACCAAACACCCCCTAAGAAACTAAAGATCAATAGTGAATAGACAGCTCCTGCCGCCAATCCCAAGGAGTAATAATCCCCACCATGCCAAACCATAACAACACAGATGAATTGAGGCAGCAGCCCCGCATAACCAAACAACCTTGCGGAGAGGGTCAGCCCTGTTTTATCGGTATGCGTCACGTTGAAAACCTCTCCTTCAATCCACCTTAATGCGGGAAACTTGAACAGGAGATCTCAATCGGCCACACAGTGCCTCATGACAAGTAAGCAAACTCTATTCGATCTTTCGGGCCAAACGGCCATTATCACTGGCGGCAATGGCGGGCTTGGTCTCAGCATGGCGCGCGGTCTTATCAAGGCAGGCGCCAATGTCGCGATTTGGGCGCGCAATGAGAGTAAGAATGCCGATGCTGTGAAAGAGCTTTCCGGTCTGAATGGCGGCACCGCCAAATCCTATGCTTGCGATGTGGCTGATGAGGCACAGATAGAAGCGGCAATGGCCGCAAGTGTAGCAGATTTTGGCGGCGTCCATACATGCTTCGCCAATGCCGGAATTTCAGGCGCAGGCACGGCTATTCCTGACATTACGGCCAAGGGTTGGGATACAACTTTACAAATCAACACGCGCGGGCCAGCGCTAATCTACAAACACGTAGCGCGGCATATGATTGAACGCGGGCCAGTGAATGGAAGGGGCGGCAAGTTAATCGTCACATCATCCGGCCAATCGATCATGGGCGTGAACCGCAGCAGCGATTATGCCGCCTCCAAAGCCGCTGTAAATGGCCTGACGAGAGCCGCAGCATTTGAGCTCGCGCGATACCAGATCACCGCCAATGCGCTGCTCTTTGGCTATTACGAAACCGACATTACCGCCAAAGCCGACCCTAAATTTGCTGAATGGATGAAAAAACGCATTCCGCTGCGCCGCTCTGGCGATCATGAAGGGCTGGAAGGCCTCGCTGTTTTTTGGGCCTCGCCGCATTCGGATTATATTACTGGCCAATGTCTACCCGTGGATGGCGGGCTCTGCATTAGCTAGTCCGGCAAATAGCTTGCGCGCTTTGCAACAGGTGATCGCCCTAAACGCATTGCATTGGATCGGCGCGAGGCGCAGTGAACTTTCCTATGAGCGATGATCCATCTGATAAACCATCCCAGCGCATGAATGGTGCCCGACAACGCAGCGTCCCCAGCGGGCGTATATCGCGACTATCCGGCTTCGGCCGGCTAGCAGGGGGCGTTGCTGGCGGCATGCTGGCAGAGGGCGCGCGCAGATTGGCTAAGGGCGAAATTCCCAAGGTAGAAGATATGCTTCTCACCCCAGGCAATGCGATGCGATTGGCGGACCGCCTCGCCCATTTGCGCGGAGCCGCGATGAAGTTGGGGCAAATGATTAGCATGGATGCCGGCGATATGTTGCCGCCCGAATTGGCAACGATCCTTGCATCCTTGCGCGACCGCGCGAACTTTATGCCAGCGCGGCAATTGGACGGCGTGCTTAAAGAGCAATGGGGCAATGATTGGCGCGGGCAGTTTAAGTGGTTCAACCCCCGCCCCATCGCTGCTGCCTCCATCGGCCAAGTGCACAAGGCGATGACCCGCGACGGACAATTGCTGGCAATCAAAGTGCAATATCCCGGCGTCGCCGACAGTGTTGATAGCGATGTCGACAATGTCGCAACCTTGCTGCGTATATCCGGCGTTTTGCCAGAGGAACTCGACATTTCCGGCCTGTTAGAAGCGGCAAAGGTGCAATTGAAAGAAGAGGCGGACTACGTGCGCGAGGGCCAGCAAATGCAGCTTTATACGGCCAAATTGGCAGGCGATGACGGCTTCGTAATTCCCACACTTCACGAAGGGCTGACGCGCGAACATATTCTCGCCATGAGCTTTGAAGAAGGCGTTCCAATAGATAGCTTGGAAAGCGAACCGCAGGAACAGCGTGATGCTGTGGCGCAGCGGATGATGCGTCTGGTGGCGCGCGAATTGTTTGAACTGGGCGTGATGCAAACCGATCCGAACTTTGCCAATTTTCACTACCGCCCGGCAACTGGCCAGATCGTGCTGCTTGATTTTGGTGCGGCGCGCGATGTCTCGCCGTCCATTACAGAAGGCTACCGCGCTTTGATCAAGGCAGGTCTGGCCGGTGATGCAGAGGATATCAAACTGGCGGCAAAGTCGGCTGGCTTCGTCAATCAGGCGGCGCTCGACCGGCACCCTGAACGCATTGGCAAAATGATCGACATCATCGTTGGCGAGATGAGCCAAGATGCGCCGTTTGATTTTGGCGACCGTAGCTTTGTGCCTCTATTGCGCGATGAAGGCATGGCAATCGCAGAAGACAAAAAGAGCTGGCATTTGCCGCCGCCCGATTCGATCTTCATTCAGCGCAAAGTGTCTGGCACCGCATTGCTCGGCGCGCGGTTAAAATCGCGGGTAAATATTCGCCGCATTTTGGAAGAGGTGCTTTAGCCCTCCTCTAGAGACTGCTTTTGCGCCGCTATCCAGCGGTCCACATGCCCCTCCAATACATCCAACGGCACAGCGCCATTTTCCAGCACCGTATCGTGAAATTTGCGCAGGTCGAAATCTGCGCCGAGCGTGGTTTCAGCCCGTGATCGCAATCCTCGGATTTTCAGCTCGCCGATTTTATACGCCAGAGCTTGGCCCGGCCATGTGATGTAGCGATTGACCTCTGCATCAATATTCGCAGGCGTCAGCGCGGTATTGTCGAGCATGAAATCCGCCGCGCGTTTCTTGCTCCACCCTTTGGAATGAATGCCGGTATCGACGACCAAACGCGATGCGCGCCACATCTCATAGGACAAGCGGCCCATCTGTTTGGCGGGCGTATCATACAGCCCCATCTCAATGCCTAGGCGTTCGGAATAGAGCCCCCACCCCTCGACAAAAGCGGTAAAATAGCTGCCATTGGCGCGCAGAGGATGAATATCCAATTCCTGCTGCAAAGCGATCTGGTGGTGATGACCTGGTACTGCCTCATGCACGCCTAATGCGGGCAATTCCCAAAGCGGGCGCTGGT
>JALZVZ010000360.1 GCA_023299945.1 Altererythrobacter sp.
GGAATTTTGGCGACGATTTTCTCCAACACGGGTTCAGGCACGGCGGCGACCATGTCTGTATCGATATAGCCCGGCGCGATTGCATTGACGGTGACGCCAGATTTTGCACCTTCTTGCGCCAAGGCCTTGGTAAAGCCGTGAATGCCTGATTTGGCGGCGGCGTAATTGACCTGTCCATATTGGCCCGCTTGCCCATTGATTGAACCGATATTGACAATCCGGCCCCATCCGCGCTCTCGCATACTGGGGAAGCATGCTTTCGCCATATTAAAGCACCCGCCCAAATTGATACGCATAACCTCGTTCCAATCATCGAAGCTCATGCGGTGCAAAGTGCCATCGCGGGTGATCCCGGCATTGTTCACCACCACATCCACCGGCGCAATGTCGGCGGCAATCTGGGCACAAGCCTCTTGGCATCCGGCGTGATCGCCAACATCGAATTTGTAGCTGGCGATACCAGTTTCCGCTTTCAGTTGCTGCGCGGCGGCATCATCGCCTGCATAATTGGCAAGAACGGTATAACCCTCGCTCTGCAATTGTTCGCAGATCGCTCTGCCGATGCCCCGAGTTCCGCCGGTCACCACTGCTACGCGCGCCATATCCATCATCCTTTCGCTGCCAAGCTGGAGGATAGGCTACGCTGATGATTGGACCGCGCAAGGGTAAAGCCGGTGTAAGAGCGCACCGGCATACGAATTCAATTTCGGAAGCGGAGCGGGGTTTCGGCGCAATGGCATGCACCGAGAGCTAGGCGCTAAAACCTAAACTGTGTTCCGACATAGACAGCCTGATTATCCTTCACCGAATCGGCGATTGGAGCGAGGCGGTCGTTTTCTTGTGTGATCCGCACACCGGCGGTCACATCCAAATTCTTGGTAACGCGGTAAGAGCCGCCAACATCAACGCTTTGCGAGCCTTGGCCCTGCAAAGTGCCTTCTGCCTGTCCAGCTTTGCCATTGTCCTCAAGCTCTAGGCGCGGCTTAAACCGGCTTGGTTTGTCAGGCGCGCTGCCTTGGCCTGGTTCAAAACTGGCAAGATCAGGCATATCTAGCTTGCGAACATTGTCCGGCAAAGTGATTGCCCTGCTAACGGACCGGCTGATCGTACGGCTGCCGGGACGCATGCTTGTACCTGTTGCGCCGCGGTTCTGCGCCGCAGTGATTGGACGTGCAAAGCTCTTATATCCGCGCGCAATGCCCAGATTGTAGCGTGTCGGCTCAATCGCGGTGATCGCTGTGCGAGTGCCTGAATTCGTTTTCGCTGCAACCACTGCTGAGCGAACAGAAATCGCTTTGGCGGTGTCGCTATCCACACGAACGGCAACGGTTACTGTTCGCTCGCCAGCGCCAACGGAATTGGTCGGAGTAAAACGGTATCCTCGCTCACGCATTTGCTCAGCCACACGGCGAGCGAGTTGCGGATCGACAGATGCCGGAGTGAAGACGGAACGTATATTTTCGGCAATAGCTGGATCAGGGCTGGTGAAGCTAACAACAGCAAGACCGGCAGATGGAATGCCAAAGGCTAGGCCTGCAGCGCCCAGCAGCAAGGGCAATTTGCCCGCTACTTTCGCTGTTTGACCGTTAGCCATTAAAATTGCCCCATCTGATTCGCTGATGATTAAAATATCAGCTTTAGTGTTATGTCTCCGAGGCTTAACGCCTGATGACTGCGACCTCTGTGCTGCATTTTGTACAACAACTTGGCCCTTAGAACCATAGGGTTACGCTACGGAGCGCAATACGCCTAAGGAAATCGAATGGGCTGTGATTTCTGCACCTTACGTGTTGCAATCTGCCCACATGCTATTTTCGCTAAGGCGTAAATCGCTCAGAAACGCGGCTCTGATTTTTGCAAGCAGGCGCTCAATTGAGACGGTCCTATTCAGCTTGGGTAAAGCGCTGCAACGCGCAAAAGGAAGCCGCTTAGCCTTGCAGGCGGTGCGAAAGCTGGGTCCAGTGCGCATGAATAAGCGCCCATGGCTCTTGCTCGGTTCCCCGTGGCGGCTATAGAACGATTAAGACACTCAATTCTCGCAGGACATTTTTCAATGAGCGCTCCACTTTCAGCCTTTCGTCTCTCGGCCCGTAATTGCGGACGCACTCTCGTGCTGGTCGCAGGAATGGGCGCGCTGGCAGCATGCGGCGGCGGCAATCGCCCTCAAGCTGATGTCGCTGCATCGCAGGTCAATACGATTGGCGTTAATTCCTACCTGTGGCGCGCTTCGCTTGAAACGGTCAGCTTTGCACCGCTTCTTCAAGCCGATAGCGCTGGCGGCGTGATCGTCACCGACTGGTATACCAACCCAGGCAATCAGGGTGAACGGGTTAAAATCACAGTGACAATCCTTGACCAAGATTTGCGCGCCGATGCCGTTCGCGTCGCCGCTAGCCGCCAAGTTGCACAAGGCGGAACATGGGTGAATGCGCCGGTTCAAGCAGCGACCGTGCAAAAGCTTGAGGATATTATCCTCACCAAAGCGCGCGATTTGCGCCGTTCCACTGTCGCTTCCTAAGTCAAACTCGCCTAACACGACTGCCATGACAGACACAGTTTCCAAGGCACGGTTCGACGAAAAGTTTGAACCGGGGCAGGCCGACCCGCGTTGGCAAAGCGCATGGGAAAAGGCGCGCACATTCGAAGCAGATAGCAACTCAGACAAGCCCAAGAGCTTTGTGCTGGAGATGTTCCCATACCCCTCTGGCCGCATCCACATGGGCCATGTGCGCAATTATACGATGGGCGATGTGCTCGCACGCTACAAAAAGATGCGCGGCTTCGAAGTATTGCATCCGATGGGCTGGGATGCGTTTGGGATGCCGGCGGAAAATGCGGCAATGGAACAGGGCGTACATCCTGGCGGATGGACGCGCCAAAATATAGAAGCGATGAAGGCGCAGCTAAAGCGCATCGGCTTTGCGCTCGATTGGAGCCGCGAGCTTGCAACATGCGAGCCGGAATATTACGGCCACGAACAATCTTTGTTCATTGATCTGTATGAGGCGGGCCTAGTCTATCGCCGCCAAGCGACAGTCAACTGGGATCCGGTTGATATGACCGTGCTTGCCAATGAGCAGGTTATCGATGGCAAGGGCTGGCGCAGCGGCGCCGAGGTCGAAAAGCGCAAGCTGGATCAATGGTTCCTCAAGATCACTGACTTTGCCGATGATTTGCTCGATGGGCTGGGCCCGCTTGATGGCTGGCCTGATAAAGTCCGGCTGATGCAGGAAAATTGGATCGGCAAATCAACCGGTCTGGAATTTTCATTTGATGTGTCGAATGGCGGCAAGCTGCCCGTCTATTCCACGCGGCCTGATACGATTTACGGCGCCAGCTTTGTTGCGGTGGCCGCAGATCATCCCATTGCGCAGGAATTGGCGGAGACTGACCCCAAGGCGAGGGCTTTCTGTGATGATTGCAAACGCGGCGGAACGACTGCTGCCGAAATCGAGGCGGGCGAAAAGAAGGGCTTTCAAACCCAGCTAACTGCGCGCCATCCCTTTACCGGCGAGGCGCTGCCCGTCTTTATCGCGAATTTTGTGCTGATGGATTACGGCACGGGCGCAGTGATGGGCGTGCCGGGCCATGACCAGCGTGACTTTGAATTTGCGACCAAATATGATCTGCCGATCCTGCGCGTTGTCGCTGGTGATCCGGCCGATGCGGATAAGCCTTTTGGCAATGAGGCTGAGGCCGGTGACGGTGTGATCGTCAATTCTGATATGCTCAATGGAATGAGCGTTGAGGATGCCAAGGCAAAGGTTATTGGCCGCGCAGAAGCGGAAGCTTGGGGCAATGGCACCACCGTTTGGCGGCTGCGCGATTGGGGTGTTTCGCGCCAGCGTTATTGGGGCACACCGATCCCATTCATCCATTGCGATGAATGCGGCGTGGTTCCGGTTCCCAAGGATCAACTGCCGGTGGTTCTGCCGGAGGATGTCGATTTCAAGCAGCCGGGCAATCCGCTGCTGCGCCATTCGACATGGAAGCACACCAGCTGCCCCAAATGCGGCGCAGATGCTCAGCGCGAAACCGATACGCTCGACACATTTGTGGATAGCTCGTGGTATTTTCTGCGCTTTGCCAGCCAGCCTAGTGATCGTCCATTCGACCCTGAAGAAGTCGCCAAATGGCTTCCGGTGGAGCAATATATTGGCGGTATTGAGCATGCTATCCTGCATCTGCTCTATGCGCGGTTCTGGACGCGGGCGCTGAAGCATATCGGCCAGATCGACTTTGCAGAACCCTTCGCCTCGCTGTTTACGCAAGGCATGGTAACGCATGAGCTTTATTCGCGCCGCGATGATGACGATGGTCGCCAAACCTATTTCACCCCGGCCGAAGTCAACCGCAGTGGTGAGGCCGCAACGCTCAAAACCGATGGGCAGCCGGTCGACATTGGCCGCGTCGTCAAAATGTCGAAGTCGAAGAAGAACGTCGTCGATCCTGATGCTATTTTGGCAGAATTTGGCGCAGATAGTGCGCGTTGGTTCATGCTGTCCGACAGTCCGCCAGAGCGCGATTTGCCATGGTCGGTCGCCGGAATTGAAGGCTGCCACCGCTTTGTACAGCGTGTCTGGCGGCTGTGCGGGGCGGTCGATGTGGATGCGAGCGGAGAGAACAAAGATCTCGCCCGCAAAACCCATCAGACCATTGCTGCTGTGGCGCAGGATATCGAGGCGCTCTCTTTCAACAAGGCGGTTGCGCGGCTGTATGAATTGACCGCGGCAGCGGAAAAAGCAGCGCCGTCCACCTCGCGCAATCATGCAATTGTGACGCTGCTTCAACTGGTGTCGCCGATGATCCCGCATTTGGCCGAAGAGGCTTGGGATTTGCTGGCTCCCGCATTGGGCCACTCTGGCTTGATCGCTGATGCGCCTTGGCCTGCGGTGGATGAGGCGCTGCTGGTTGAGGATGAAGTGACCATTGCGATTCAGCATATGGGCAAGCTGCGCGATACGGTCACGGCGCCCAAAGGCGCGGATAAGGAAACGCTGGAGGCTCTTGCGCTCAGCAGCGAGAAGGTCCAGCGTTCAATCGATGGCAAAGAAATTCGCAAGGTGATCGTAGTGCCCGACCGTTTGGTAAACATCGTTGCATGATGAGCAGGGGTTTCGCCTTGATCGCCCTTGCGGTAATGGTTCCAGCGCTTTCGGCTTGCGGATTAAAGCCGCTCTATGCAGGCGCTGGATCACCTGTAGTGACGCAAGGCTTGGCCTCTGTTGATGTACCGGCGATTGAAGGGCGCGCCGGTTGGTTGGTGCGCAATGCGATCAATGATAAATTGTCCGCCGCTGGCTCGCAAAACCCGCGTTACCGCCTCGACATTCGCTTGGATGATACGTTGCAGGGCCTCGGTATTTTGGGTGATGATACGATTGGCCGCGAACGCCGCACTTTGCGCGCGCGCTATCAATTGGTCGATATCGCCAGTGATGCGATATTGCTCGATGCTACCGCTGGCGCTGATGCGGGCATTGACGTTGTCTCATCCGAATATGCGACCATTGCCGCAGAACAGCGTGCACTGGAAAACCTCAGCACTGAAATTGCTGATCGGATTGTGACGCGTGTGGCACTCACGCTAAGGTCGCGTGCGGCGGATGGATCAGCAGCTCCGGTTCAGCCGTGAAAGCGACCCAGCGCGATTTTCGCAACGTCGCGGCGCGGGCATCAACGCAATGCACCATGTTCTTCTTTTGCGGCCCCGATGAAGCTGGCGCGAGCGCAGCAGCCACCACTCTGATCCAGCAGCTTGATGATCCAGGCGAGCGGGTTGATCTGTCCGGAGGCCAATTGCGAAATGACCCCGTTCTATTGGGAGATGAAGCGAGATCTTCCTCTCTTTTTGGCGACAAACGCCATATCGTAGTACGCGCAAATGGCGATGAAGCGCATGATGCTCTGAAGGCTTTAATCGAAACGGCAGAGGCGGGTGCGGGCGATGCTGCGCCGGTTTTTATCATCGCAACCGCCGCCACCGATAAGGCCCGCACGGCAAAGCTGCTGGAAAAGCGCAAGGATGGCTTGGTCGCAATGTTTTGGCCGCCGGACCTTGGCACGGTCACAGCGTCTGTGCGTGAAATGGCGGATGCGGCGGGGCTTCGCCTTGGCGGTGATCTGGCAGAGCGTATCGCGCGCGGCGCAGGCCTCGATGTGCGGCTGGCGCAATCAGAGGTCTCCAAGCTGGCGATCTATTGCGATGCCTCTCCCCAATCTCCGCAGGCCGTGACGGCTGAGGATTTGGATGCGATTGGCGCGGCGACAGAAGAAGACGGGTTTCGCCCGCTCGTTCATGCCGTTCTGGCTGGTGAGACCGGCAAAATCGGTGATGAGCTGCGGCGAATGCGCGAGCATTCTATGAACTCCGTTGGATTGCTGCTGGCAGTTGAACGGCGCGCATCGCAACTTGCGCGGATCAGGGCCCATGTTGGCCCCACCGGGGATGTAGACCGGCTGAGCAAAGGCGAGAAAGCGATGCTGGGCATTTTCTTCCGCGAAGAGCGCGAGATTCGCAGTCAATTGGCGCGCTGGAGCCCGCAAAAACTCGACCGGTTGAATGCGCGGCTCATCGCGTCGCATCAGGCCTTGCTCAGGAATAGTCAGATGGCCGAAACGTTGTTGTCGCAAGAATTGGTTGCGATCACGCGGTTTGCGGCAAAACGCTAATTTTTGAGTATAAGGACACAGTGTAACTCCTTTTACCAAAACGCGCGCGACAATCCCGCTGAGATAGTCTAAGTATAGTCTCTTAAAAAATAAGGGCGCGCTTTGAATAAACCTCTTGGCGAAAAATATGATCTAGACGCTCGCGCAATTGCTGTATCCCTTGAATTGGATGCATCGATAGAGCGCCGACGCTTGCGTATTTTCGCGGCGATGATTTTGGGTGATGGCGTACTTATTTTTCTGGCTTTTGCTGCCGCTGGCCTGATTTACGAAGGTGTTTGGTGGCAGGAACGAGCAATGCTGGGCGCTCAATTGCTGACTCCTTTGTTCTTCACTATTTCATTTTATAATGAGGCCTATTCGTCAAAAACACTTGTCGATCTGCGATTTGCGGTTCGCAAATTGGCCATGGCATTACTAATTGCGGCAGCGTTACTGAATTTTACTGCGTTTTATTTGAAATCGAATGCGGAATTTTCACGAGTCGTATTTACGCTAGGCCTTGGCTTTTCATTGCCGCTGCTCATTGGGTTTCGTGCGGTTATTATCCATCTGGTGGCACGCGTTTGGCATGGGAAAATCCGCAATGAGTTGATCCTAGATGACGGTGGGCCGAACTTTGAGCTTCCGGGGGTTAATGTGTTGGATGCATCGCTTGCCCAGCTTGTGCCTGACCGCGATGACCCAATGATGTTCAACCGTCTGGGCTTAATACTGCAAAACCAAGATAAGGTCATCGTCAGTTGCCCAAAACAACGCCGTGATGATTGGGCGTTTCTGCTCAAGGCGGCGGGCGTCAATGGCGAAATCGTCAGCGAGCCTATCCACCAGCTCGGCGCATTGGGTGTGCAGCGTTACGAGGCGCAAGACGCCAGCACGCTGATGGTCTCCACCGGCCCATTGGGGCTGCGTGCGCGGATTACCAAGCGCGGATTTGATATTGCAGTGGCCAGCGCAAGCTTGCTGATGTTGAGTCTTGTTTTGCTGTTGACCGCAGCCGCGATCAAACTGGGTGATGGCGGGCCGATACTCTTTAAACAGCAACGAATGGGGCGCGGTAATCGGCTTTTCACTATGCTGAAGTTCCGCAGTATGTCGGCGGATAAGGGTGATGCGGACGGAGCCATTTCAACCGGGCGCAAGGATGCGCGTGTGACACGTGTCGGGCGCTTGATCCGTTCAACAAGCTTGGATGAATTGCCGCAATTGTGGAATGTACTGCGCGGTGAAATGTCGATTGTTGGCCCGCGTCCGCATGCTTTGGGTTCACGGGCCGGAGCCGAAGGTGCTGCGAAGCTCTTTTGGGAAGTTGATAGGCGTTATTGGGGCCGCCATGCGCTGCGACCCGGGCTGACCGGTTTGGCGCAAGTGCGAGGCCTGCGGGGTAGCACTGATCTTGAGCAGGATTTAACCGACCGGCTTCAGGCTGATCTTGAATATATCAAAGACTGGTCGCTGGGCCGCGACATTGGGATCATGGCGGGAACGTTCAAAGTGCTTAAGCATGACCGCGCATTTTAAGCGGCGCTGAGCATTTGGAAATTAGCCCTTCGGAATTAACCCTGCGGAACGGAGAATGTCCCGCGCACACGGCCATTGCTTGGCTTCACAGTAACACCTTCAGGGGTTTGTGCCTCAGATGGCGCAGAGCCGCCCGATGAGCGTCCATCAATGCTGGAGACACCGGTAGCCAAGTCAATTACCAGTCGCCCGCCAGACAAAGTATCGCCGCCCCGTTTCAAGCGTACATTGCCCGCCAACGTAATGATCCGCCGGTTGAAGTCGTAAATCGCCACATCGCCAAGCGCGCTTTCATTGCCGCGGGATACGGTTACGCCGCCTGTGGCCGTTAAACGCTCAATATCGAGCGAACCTTGGTTGGTGTAATTGATTAGCATGCGTTGCGAATTCACGCGCAAGCCCGCTTGTGTGACGACGACATTGCCTGACAAAACAACGCGGTTTTGCTTGTCTTGCATCTCAATGCGGCCTGCATCAAATGCCACTGGCGCGCGTGAATTATGTCCCGCGATTGCCTGCGCATTCGCCTCCATCTGCCATTGCAAGCCCCCCAAAGCTAGCGCGCTAAGCGCAAATGCCGCGACTCCGGCGCGCAGACCTGAGCCAATCAAAGAGCGTTTAAATGTTGTCATGGCTTAAGGTATCCTCAGTTTGCCCGGAACCATCCGCAGGCGCGCATTGCCGTCCAGAATGATAGTGCGTGCTTCCATATCTACATCAATTGAATTGGCAGAAAAAGTTCCTGAGGGCACAGTGCCGGAAATCCCGCCGGATCCTTTTATGCGTTTTCCGCGCAAATCCACGTTAAGCCCATTGGTTGCGACTGTCCCCTCGGGAGCTTTACCTGCAGCATTGCCTGTGGCGTTCAGACTGCGGTCGCGCATATTCACTGTCACGCCGCTGGCAGTGAAAGAATAGCCATCGGCAGCCGTCATCTTGAGCGGACCTATGACAGCGACTGTCTCATCTTCGATTGTGTAAGCGCCTGCACCCGCATTCACGACAGCTGGACCCTCTGGCAAGGCGATACGCGCAGTCAAATCACTCATGCGTACGACACCTTCTGCGCCGGAGCGTTGCACTGCTTCGCCCGCTGTTAAGGAGAAGGGCTGGCCCTTATTATCCTTGCCGCGGTACATCGCATTTTCCATCCGCAACCGCTCATCAATCATCGCGACCTTGTTACGGTCGAGCAGGAAGCTGATCTCGCCGCGCGGCGACAAAGGCGTGATGATCATAATTGCAGCCATGACACCCACGCCAATAGGCAGGGCATGAGCGAGGAGGCGAACCAGACCATCATGAAACCCGCCAGGCGCAGCAGCATGCTGACGCTTGCCGCGCAGCGCCTTGGCCTTGATGGTTTCGATCCGCTTTTCAGTCATCATGTCGCATTCTAGCAGCCGCGTACTTAGGCGTGGCTGAATATATCGTGTTCGGCCCAGCCCGCCATATCAAGCCGTGCCCGCGTGGGCAGAAAGTCAAAGCAAGCCTGCGCCATTTCTAGCCGACCTTCACGTTCTAGACGTGGGATCAGCTTGTCGCGCATCGCATGCAGGAACCGCACATCGCTGGCGGCGTAATCCCGCTGAGCAGGGCTCAATTCTGGACCGCCCCAATCGCTTGATTGCTGCTGCTTGGAAATTTCTGCGCCTAGCAATTCATTGACGAGGTTTTTCAGCCCGTGCCGGTCGGTATAGGTCCGCGTCAGCTTGCTGGCGATCTTGGTGCAGAACACCGGCGCTGCCATCACGCCGAGATAATATTCAATCGCGGCCAAATCAAAGCGGGCATAATGATAAAGTTTGATCCGCGCCGGATCGGCCAAAACCGCTTTTAAATTGGGCGCATCATAGGCGCTGCCCGGATTGAACCTGACGAGATGTTCATCCCCGCTGCCATCGCTGATCTGCACGAGGCACAATCGGTCGCGGTGGGTGATCAGACCCATGGTTTCTGTGTCGACAGCCAAGGGGCTTGTGCCGGTTAAGACGCCTTCGGGAAGGTCTTCTTCATGAAAATGTACAGCCATATCGTCGCAGGCTTTAGGGCAGATGGACGCTTAGGGAAAGGGGTTGGAAATGCTTGCCCCAAACCGGCCTTGCGCGTTACCGCTGAGGCCATGATAAAAGATGCCATACCAGATAGCTGGCGCGCGGCGTTGGAACCGGCTTTGCAAACGGCCGAGGCGCGCAAATTGGGCGCTTGGCTGCGCGCGGAAGAAGGGCAGGGCAAGCTGATCTATCCCCCGCGCGGGCAAAGGTTGGCGGCGCTTGCGTTGACGCCGCTAGATGATGTGCGCGTCGTCATCCTTGGCCAAGACCCCTATCACGGCCACGGCCAAGCAAATGGGTTGGCGTTTTCGGTGGCAGACGGATTGAAATTGCCGCCCTCGCTGGTGAATATTTATAAGGAGCGCGAGGATGATTTGGGCGTCGCTCGCGCAGCCTCCGGCGGTAATCTGGAGCATTGGGCAAAGCAGGGCGTGCTGCTGCTCAACAACACATTGACGGTTGAGGCAGGCAAGGCGGGCAGCCATGCGGGCCGCGGTTGGGACGCAATTACTGATGCCTGCGTTGAGGCGGTGGCGGCGGGCGTGGGGCCGTGTGTTTTTATCCTATGGGGCAGCCATGCGCAAAAGAAGGCCAGCCGCGTTCCGTCGCTGGGTAAGAGTACAGAGCATTTGGTCTTGTCAGGCCCGCACCCCTCTCCGCTGTCATCTTACAGGGGGTTTTTCGGATCAAAGCCCTTCAGTCAGACCAATGTGTTTCTCGAAAGCCATGGCCTAGAGCCGATAGAGTGGTAAGAAAGAGGTATGGGGCTGATATGACGGACAAAGAAGCCAGAACTGCATTGCTCAATCGGCAGAAAGAGCTGGAGCAAGAGGGGGCGGCCAATATCGCTGCGCGTGCGGTGGTGGAGCTGCAGCAGGACAGCGTCGGGCGATTGTCGCGCATGGACGCCTTGCAACAGCAGGCGATGGCAATGGCTGCCGATCAGCGGCGCGAGGCCTATAAAGCGCGCATTGCAGCGGCGCTGAAGCGGTTGGACGAAGGCGAGTGGGGCTTTTGTATGCAATGCGGCGAAGCGATTGCGAGCAAGCGCTTGATAAATGATCCCAGCGTTCCTGCGTGCATAGGATGCGCGAGCAATCGCGGTTAGGTCTAGGCCCGCATTAGCGCGGCGGTAATTTCCGCAATTCCAGCACGTCTTCTCCAGGCCTTGGCTGAGTATCATTGCCTAGCAAGCCGTTGCCGCCGGTGAATTTTAGCATATTGTCTTCCATGCGCCCGGTCATGCCGGTGAAGTCTGCCACACCCAGATCATTGCGTTCAAATTTGATGCGTGCGGTGCTGCCTGGTGTCCAGCCCAAAGCGGACAAATCATAGCTATCTGAGCGTATTTTGTAGATGCCCTCGCGCAATGTCAGCGACACAGGCTCTGCACATTTGACAGGGTCCGGCGACCAGCCTTCCGCCGGCACTTGCGCGCTGATTTTTGTCCCATCCGCGCAGACTACATTGGCGCTGGCATAGGGGAATGGCTTGTCATTGCTGGCCCAGAGGATCTGAACCAGCGGAGCAGCGGGCTTCGTCTCAAGATCGGACCAAATGAAACGCGCAGGCACAGGCTTGGGGTCGGAGGTAAGAGTAATCGTCTCGCCTTGCTGCTGCCAGGTGCCTTTCGCTCGCATGTCGAGCGCGCCAACCGATAGGCGCCATTGGAAACTGCCGTCTTCTGCCAGACGCATGCCCATAGCGGTTTCAAATGAATTGCCGCTGTAATCGCCGACGAAACTGGATCGATCTGTGGCTGAGGCGGCATCTGGTAAATCCGCAGCCGCGTTGCCTCGCGGAGGCGCGGAGCTAGTCGCGCAACTGCTTAGCAGCAGCGCGCCAAAGCAGGCGGACAATTTTAGTGTGTTGGACATGCGGCTCAGCCTAATGAATAGGCACAAGGCTGCCAAGGCAGAGGTAGACTAACGCGGCAATTCCGACACGCCCATCAGCGCCTCGTCAACGCTGCGTGCGCATTGGCGCCCCTCGCGGATAGCCCAAACGACCAAAGATTGACCGCGCCGCATATCGCCGCAGGCAAACACATTGTCAGCCGTTGTGGCGTAATCTTGCTCATTGGCAGCGACATTGCCGCGGCCGGTTAGCTCGACACCGGATTGGTCGATCATGCCAGCCTTAATTGGGCCAACGAAGCCCATGGCAAGGAAGATCAAATCGGCTTCGATTGTAAACTCGCTGCCCTCAACCTCATGCATTTGGTGGCCGTTTTCACCGGCACGCCATTCGACGCGCACGCATTCAAGGCCGGTCACATTTTCACCGTCGCCCACAACCCGCTTGGTCAGAACAGCCCAATCACGGTCTGCACCTTCTTCATGGCTGGAGGATGTGCGCAATTTCAGCGGCCAGTTCGGCCAGGTCATGGCTTTGTCTTCCTTTTCAGGAGGCTTGGGCATGATTTCCAATTGCGTGACGCTTTTCGCGCCTTGACGGTTGGATGTGCCAACACAGTCACTGCCGGTATCGCCGCCGCCGATGACTACGACGTTCTTCCCGGTTGCGGTTAGCGAACCGCGCGGCGCTGCGCGCACTTCATCATCGCCGGCATTGCGCTTGTTCTGCTGGGTTAGGAATTCCATGGCCGAACGCACGCCGTTCAGCTCAGCGCCCGGAATAGCCAGCCCGCGCGCATCTTCTGATCCGCCTGCGAGCACCACTGCATCAAAGTTCTCTTCCAAGCTTTTGAAGGAGACATCGACGCCCACTTCCTTGCTGGTTTTGAAAGTCACACCTTCGGCTTCCATTTGGACAGCACGGCGGTTGATCAGCTGCTTTTCCATTTTGAAGTCAGGAATGCCGTAACGCAGCAATCCGCCGATCCGGTCGTTCTTTTCAAACACCGTGACGGTGTGGCCAGCGCGCGCCAATTGTTGGGCGCAGGCAAGACCGGCCGGGCCGGAGCCGACGACAGCAACTGATTTGCCGGTTTTGGTGGTGGGCACTTGCGGCGTGACCCATCCCTCGTCCCATCCGCGATCAATAATCGCGCATTCGATGGACTTAATCGTTACTGGCTGGTCGACGATGTTCAGCGTGCAGCTTGCCTCGCATGGAGCAGGGCAAATGCGGCCAGTAAATTCTGGGAAATTATTGGTGGAATGCAAAACATCCAACGCGTTTTGCCAATCACCCTCGTAAACCAGATTGTTCCAGTCGGGGATGATATTGTTCACCGGACAACCGTTGTGACAATATGGGATGCCGCAATCCATGCATCGGCTGGCTTGGCCTTTCAGCGTTGCATCATCGGGTTGCACCACAAATTCGCGGTAATTCTCAAGCCGGTCTTTCGGGTCGAGATAATCGCGCTCGCGGCGGTCCAGTTCGAGAAAGCCTGTGTCCTTGCCCATGTCTTTTACTCCGCTGCCACACTTGCCGCCTCGAGGCGTTCGGCCTCAAGTTGCTTGAGCGCTCGCTCATAATCGCGCGGCATAATCTTGATGAATTTCGTCAAAGCTGCGTCCCAATTGGCGAGCAATTCGCCAGCCTTCTTGCTGCCCGTATGGAGCTGATGCCGTTCGATCAGAATTTTCAGCCGTTCTGCATCATGGCGCAGCATATCGCCCATGCCAAAATCATTCACATTGCTTGGGCGCTGGCTTGGCCGGCCGGTGCCCTCTTCGGCATCCGGCTCTGATGAAATACTCCGCAAATCGATTTGCGCAGGGTTCACCAGTTTTTCAAACTCGCCATCCTCGTCGTATACATAGGCGATGCCGCCGCTCATTCCGGCTGCAAAGTTGCGGCCCGTTTTGCCAAGAACCACGACCACTCCGCCGGTCATATATTCGCAGGTGTGATCGCCCGTGCCTTCGACAACGGCAATCGCGCCGGAATTGCGAACCGCAAAACGTTCGCCGCCAACACCGCCAAAATAGGCCTCGCCCGCGATCGCACCATACAGCACTGTGTTGCCAATGATGATGTTTTGCGATGGATCACGGTCTACGTTGGCAGGTTGTTTTATGATGATCCGCCCGCCCGACATGCCTTTGCCGACATAATCATTGGCATCGCCCGTCAAATCGAGGGTAACACCGTGCGCCAGCCAAGCGCCAAAGCTTTGGCCAGCCACGCCGGTTAAATTGATGCGGATGGTTTCTGGCGGGAGGCCTGCATGGCCGTATTTCTCGGCAATGCGGCCCGACAGCATCGCGCCAACGGTGCGGTTCACATTGCGAATTTTGCGGTCAAGTTGGACGGCTTCGCCCTTTTCAAGCGCAGGCGCGCAGGCGGCAAGCAGCTCATTATCAAGCGCGCCATCAAGGCCGTGGTCCTGCGTTTCGGTGTGGAAGAGCTGTGCGCCCTCATCAATGTCCACTTCATGCAGAAGGCGGCTCAGATCAACGCCGTCTGCTTTCCAATGGCGGTGAACGCGGCGCATATCGAGCCGGTCAACGCGGCCAACCATTTCTTCCAAGGTGCGGAAGCCCATTTCGGCCATGATCGCGCGGAGTTCCTCGGCAACGAAGAAGAAGTAATTGATCACATGTTCAGGCTGTCCGGTGAAGCGCTTACGCAATTCAGGATCCTGGGTGGCAACGCCAACGGGGCATGTGTTGAGATGACACTTGCGCATCATGATGCAGCCTGCCGCAATAAGCGGGGCCGTGGCAAAGCCGAACTCATCCGCGCCCAGCAATGCGCCAACGGCGACGTCGCGACCTGTCCGAAGGCCGCCATCAACCTGCACGGAGATCCGGCTGCGCAAATCATTGAGCAGCAATGTTTGCTGCGTTTCTGCAAGACCGATTTCCCAAGGTGAGCCCGCATGCGTCAGCGAGGTGAGCGGGGATGCACCCGTTCCACCTTCATAGCCAGATATAGTCACGTGATCTGCGCGCGCTTTGGATACGCCGGCTGCAACCGTGCCGACGCCAACCTCAGACACAAGCTTCACTGAAATGCGCGATTTTGGCTGCACATTTTTAAGATCATGGATCAGCTGTGCCAGATCCTCAATCGAGTAAATATCATGGTGCGGCGGCGGCGAGATGAGGCCGACACCTGGCGTGGAATAGCGCACAGCGCCGATCCGTTTGTCGACCTTATGACCGGGCAATTGCCCGCCTTCGCCAGGCTTTGCGCCTTGGGCCATTTTGATCTGGATATCATCAGAATTGACGAGATATTCTGTGGTCACGCCAAAGCGTCCCGATGCCACCTGCTTGATCCGGCTGCGCATGGAATCGCCATTGTCCATCGGGGTGAAGCGGAACGGCTCCTCGCCGCCTTCACCCGTATTAGAGCGTCCGCCCATGCGGTTCATGGCAATCGCCATGGTTGAGTGGGCCTCGTGGCTAATCGAGCCAAGGCTCATCGCGCCGGTGCTAAACCGTTTGACGATTTCGACCGCTGGTTCAACCTCGTCAATGTCGATCGCAGTGTCAGCGTTTTTGAATTCCAGCAGGCC
>JALZVZ010000361.1 GCA_023299945.1 Altererythrobacter sp.
ACTTATTTCAAGCCATGAGATTCCGCCAAAGCCGCCTCGACAAAGCGGATGGAAAGCGAGCGCGGCGCTTCAATACAGCTATCTGCACCGCCAGTATCACCGGCCAAAGCTTTAGCGAAAATCCTCGCCTGCATGTTTCATCTGCACCTTAAGCCCAAGCTGATTGATGTTCTGGATCTCCAGCCCCGGGTGTGCGTTGACTTCAAGAACCAGCGGTCCTTTATTCACATCCAGAACAATATCAGCGCCGCTATAACCAAGCCCAACGGCAGGCCCGCATTTGCTCGCCATTTCCAGCACGCTGTCCCAATGGGGTATTTCAAAGCCGACCAATTGCGAGCCCGTGTCTGGATGGACATTGATCATCTGCCCCCCTTGAAGCGCGCGGGTTATACGGCCCGTTTCCAAGGACACGCCGGCACCGATTGCGCGTTGGTGCAGATTGGCTTTGCCATCGGATTCGTTCGTCGGCAGGCGGACCATCCCCAGCAAGGGTTCGTTTTGCAGGCAGATGACGCGCAAATCGGGCAGCCCTTCAGGCACCAAATTCGCCAATCCGGGATCGGCAATAATTAGAGGCTCAATCAAAGCCTCATCCTGACTGGACCCCTCGCCTGAATATTGACCATCTAGGATCTGACCGATGTGGTGCACAACGTCTTGGGATGACAATAGGCTGCCAGACGCTTTGACCCAATGCTCGCCCTTCTTGCTAAATGCCAAAAGAATGCCATCGCCCTGTGAACCACGCGCTGGTTTGATCGCCCACGCATCGGGCATGTCTCGATCGGGCTTGAACATCGCCAGCTTTTGATAATCATCAATCACCGCAATTGTATCGGTGCAAGAAATGCCTGCAGCCTCCAATGCGCGTTTTGCCGCGACCTTGTCCCGCGCGCGCTCAATTGCGATGCGGGGATTGTATTTGGCGATCAGCGCATTGCGCATATTGATCCCCAAGATCTCATCAATCGGGGACATGTCGGGAATGAGAGGATTTGGCGCAGGCTTGGATCGGCGGAACCGTTTGTGAAGGTCCATGAACATATCAAACGTCCTCCACTTCTCGGATGATCCAAGCATTGTGTTTTAGTGGCCGGATAGAACGACCAGAGCGAGACGCTGTTTGCGCCTCGCGAATAGCCCGTGTTTGCGGGATCTGCCGTCTTTTTTCTGGTTTGAAATCATCAACGGAATTGATGACCCACATCCCTTCTAGCGAAGACGGCTTCTCCTCTATCGTTTCATCACGCGCAGCAAGAACCGTATTTTCCAGTGTCAGCTCGACCTCTTCGATCATTCCGTCATCTGTGCCTTTGTCGCGGGCCACGCGTCTTCGTTCAAGCCAAATGGGAGCGAACCGGCCAATCTCTGTCAGCCTCAAACCTCGGTAACGGCCCAAAATGGCAATCGCGACCGCAGTCACCGCAGGCATCAAAATTGGCGAGGCCTCAATCAGCATCAGCGCCAAATGTGAAACCATCACAAATTGAATGACAACTGCAAGAATGAAAGTGTTGAAAGCGATGCGCGCGGCATCCAGCGGACCGTCTTTTTCCCACTGGCGCCACCACCGCTCCACTACCAAAGCGCACACGACAACCGGGAAGGCATCGACCTGCAATTCGGTACCGAAAAATGTCTGCATCGAGACCAAGGTGAACACGATAAGGGAGATCAACACTCCCAAAAAGCCAACCCGGGTCATACGAAGTTTTAGCAAGGCAGGGGCAACGATCATACCTACAAGTACAGAGGATCCCAGCACCAGCGGGCCCATGATCGGACCGATCTGCAAGAATGCAAGCGCGATCAACATAGGTGTAAATAGGCCAAAGGCGCGCATGCCGATAAAGCTTCTGGCAAGCACAACTAGGAAGGAGCCTAGCGGCAAAACCATCATCAGATTGGAAGGCTTAAGCCCCCAAATCGCTTGCGATGTTGCTTGTCCCTCAAAGGACGAAGGAAGTGCAAAGAAGCTTTCGGTATTGGTTAGGCCGAGCACGACCAAGCCCAGCAGGAAGAACCCCACTGCAAGACCAATATAGAACGGCCGCCGAATTTGCGGCGTTGCACGTTCCTTAATTCGGTTGAATTTGGATTTTAACTCAGAAAACATACCCGACCGATAATGTCAGCCGGTAGCCTTCACGCTGGCGCGTGAGCTCATTGCTGTTTGATTTGATATATTTTGCCTCGGCTTCAACCCGCCATTTATCTGGCCACCAAAGCAGCTCAACCTCTGGCACGATCAGTCTATCCTTGCGGCGCTGGCCAGCGGGCGTCAGGCGCCCATCGAAGCGCGTGCTTAGATATTCCAGCGCAGGCCGGACCCGTAAATCTGGTGCGATAGGATGCGTGTAGGCAGCCTTTGCAGACTGGCGTGAATAGCCTCGGCGCGGATCATCCGAAGTAATGCTCTCATTCCTCAGATCGAAATTGATATATTTGTAGCGGCCCAAGCGGTGGCGATACCCAAGGTCAAACCGGGGCCCATCGCCAGTGGTTTGCGGATCAGAGCCATTGTCATATTCACGCTCACGCCAAGAACCGCGAAGGCGAAAACGGTGCGCTCTGACAGGTTCATATTCTACGCGGATCGAGCCTTGAATCTCATCGGTATCAGACGCTTCTGCTGTCGCCAAATCATCGTAAAATCTGCCGCGCAATTGGACTCCCCAATCAGAGCCAAAATCCTGCTCGACAGAAGCGGTTATTCGGTCGCGGTTGGTGTTCGAACGGCCCTCGTCCAGGCGCAGCACTTCAATCCGGTCCGCTTCAACTCTGAACCGCGTGTCTTCATCCCCAAAGTTCAAGCCGACTTGCCCGCGTACCGTAAGAGCATCGCCATCGACGACAATTTGGTCATCACGGGTCGCTGTCTCAGCGCTGATGACGCTAATTTCAGCGCGCGCTGTTGGCTTAAGTGTCCAGCCGTCATCTTGCGCATTTGCGGCCTGTCCCATCGTCAGAAGTACAGGGATGAGTGCCAAACGGGCAAAAGCGAAAAAAGGCATGCAAGCAAGGGCGGGGAAATGGGTCATCCCCGTGGTATTACCGAGGAAGCGTAATGGAAATATTAACGTTAACGCAGATTTACCATACAAAATTCAAGTCGGCCGCGCCGCCGTAAAAAGCGCGGCGTTGACCCTGCCCAAGGCCAGTTCAAGACCGCGCGTAATTTTGCAAATGAAGCTCTGTCTTATTGCTCTGTA